>CALGZO010000066.1 GCA_937934465.1 uncultured Fimbriimonadales bacterium
TATCTGCTTCGGGCAGGCGAGAACATCGTCGGGCGCGACCCCGCAGCGGATGTGCTGATTAGCGACGGCACGGTGAGCCGCCGACACGCCTGCATCGCGATTGAAGAGAACCACGCCTACCTGCAAGATTTGGGCAGCACGAACGGCACGCGCCTCAACGGCGAGCCTGTCGGCGCGGAGCGCGTCCCACTGCCCCCCAACGCCGAGTTGCAGTTCGGCAGTGTCGTGATGACGCTGGAGCTGCCCGAAGGCTTCGAGACGCCCACAGTCGCCGCCGAAGTCGCGCCGCCGCTGGCGCACCTGGTGGGCGTTGACGACCCGAACCTGAGATTTCCACTCTATACGCGCCCCCAGCGCATCGGCAGACGCGCGGGCAACGACATCGTGCTGCCTGACGCCTATGTGTCGGGTCAGCACGCCGTAATTGAGATTGTGGGCGCAGATGTGCGCATCACCGACTTGGGCAGCACGAACGGCACTTTCATCGGCGAGACCAAGATTGCCCCGAACATGCCGACCACCGTGCCCAGCGACGCGCTGCTCACGCTGGGCAAAACACAGTTCCGCATCGAGTGGGCGCCGACCGAGCCTGCCGACGCGCCTGTAGCGGAGACCGACGCGCATGCCGAAGCGCAAGCGAACCCCACCCCAGAGGCGTAAGATGAACGAAGCGCGGCGCGTGCAGAGCATGCTGGGCGTCCTGTTTGTCGTTATTGCAGCGCTCGCGATTGGCGTGGGTATCTGGCTCCGTCTGACCCCTGCGCCGCCCCCAGAGCCGCCCCAGCCGCCACGCGAGGCTAAAATCTATATCCCCAAAGTGAACCCTCAAGGCGAGCTGACCTACGAGAGCCGACCCATCGCCATCCAGAACCCTGAAGCCGCCTACAAAGAGGTGTTTGAGACGCTGATACGCGAGTCGGGCGTGTTCCCGCAGGGCGTACGGCTGCTCCGCGCCGCCGTGCAGGGCGACACGCTACAGTTGGACTTCTCTGAGGAGCTGGTGAACAACTTTGAGGGCGGCTCGGACGACGAAGCCGCGCTGGTGAACGCGATTAGCAGCACAGCGGGCAGTCTGCCCAACATCCAGCGCGTGCAGATTCTGGTACAGGGCAAGCGTGTGGAGAGTTTGGGCGGGCACATCGACCTCTCGCAAGCGTTGCCTGTCACTCGGTAGTGTTCGTCACAATCACTTTGAGCGCGTCGGCTTTGCGCAGCAGCGCGTAGCCTTCGGGGGCGCGTTCCAGCGGCAGGCGGTGCGTGATGAGCTTTTCGACGGGCAGTCCCGCCGCTATTTGCATTAGGGCTTGGCGCATCTCTATATGGCTGGCGGAGTAGCTGGGGATTAGGCGCGTCTCGCGGAAGTAGAGGTCGTGCCAGTGGAGGGGGAAGCGCGTGTCGGGCGGCGCAGGCGTGAACAGCACGACCGCTCCGTCGGGCGCAACCAGCTCCAACGCGAGTTCGAGTGCTGGCTCGTTGCCTGGTCCAACAATCACCACCTCCGCTTGCGCGTGGGCGTCGCGCGGCGCATCGTCGGCGAAGAGGGGCGTTGCGCCCAGCGACTCTGCAAACGCGAGCCTGTGCGCGAGTTTATCGATCGCGAAAATCTGCCGTGCGCCCCACGCCTGACCCAGCAGCAGGTGGAGCATGCCCATCACGCCCATCCCGATAATCGCCAGCGCGTCGCCGCGCTTGAACCCCGCGCGGCGCAGCGAGCGAACCACGCACGCCAACGGCTCGGTGAACGCCGCGCGCTCGTCCGAGACGCTGTCGGGCACGCGCAACACATCGACACGCACGATTTCGGGCGGCGCGATGAAGTATTTGCTCAGTCCTCCGGGGTTCAACTTCGTTTTGCGCCAGGTGGGGCAGTGGATGAACGCCCCGCGTCGGCACAAGTCGCACTCCAAGCATGGCGCGTGATGATGCACCACCACGCGGTCGCCAACCTGCAGATGCGATACCCCATCTCCCAACGCCGTCACCTCGCCGACCAACTCGTGTCCGGGCACGAGGGGTGCTTTGCGCAGGGTGTACCAGTCCATCACCTCGCCCGTGCAGAGACCGCACGCGCGAAGGCGGATTAGTGCCTCGCCCGCCCCCAGCGGCGGCAACTCCAGCGTCTCCCAGTGATACGCTCCGTCGGGCGTGAGCCGCCACGCGCGAGTTTGCATACGGGGAGTATACCTGCGCAACGGCGTTTGAGGGTGTGATGGACTTCAGGTTTCGGAATCAAACGGATTGATGATTGACACGCCCTCCAGCGTTGCGCCAGGATTGAAATCTTCCGTGTAGAGGGTGGGGATGCCATACTCACGCGCTGCTGCCCAGATAAGCGCGTCCCAGAATGCGAGCTGGTAGCGTTCCACGCCGTAGAGCGCACGGCGCGTGACGTTCGGCGTGAGGGGGAGTACTGTTGCTGTAGCCATAAGCTCCTCTGCCAATTCACGCACCGAGTCGAAATGTACCAAGCCCTGGCGTCTCTTGCGCATCATAACAGCGCAAAACTCGTGGACGACCTGCACCGTCACCACAAGACGCCCTTCGTCAGATAGGGTGCGCAACAGTTTTTTGGCTAATTCGCGCTTTTCTCCAGCGAGCAGGTCATGGCTATATACGAAGATATTGCTATCCACCATCGCGGGGCGCGAGTCGCCCAATCCGCTCCTCATACAGCTCCTCCCTGTTCGTGTAGCCCTTACCCCCTAAGGGGAAACCTTCTTCCATCCGCTGGAAGAATCGTTCAATGAGGTTTTCCCTTTCCTCTTTGGAAAGTTGTGGCTCGCTTTGCAGAAAGGTCACCAGCACTTCCGCTTGGAGAATGCCTTCAGGCATCTCTTCCAATACAATCTGCCCATCGCGATAGTAGCCGCGCACAGTGAGCAT
>CALGZO010000067.1 GCA_937934465.1 uncultured Fimbriimonadales bacterium
TAGACGGAGGACGACTATGAACTGGCTCAACAATCTCAGCCTGAAGGCGAAGTTGGGACTGATTGCAGGCATCGCGGCGATTGGACTGACGGTGTTCGGCGCGACAGCCATTTCCACGCTCAACGCGGTGAAGATTGGCAGTGAGGAGTATCATAAAATCGTGCAGGACAAAGACGCTCTGGCAGACTTTCTTAGCCCCCCTGCCAATATTCTCGAATTAGACTGGTGTGCGCTGCGAATCTGCTATGCAATCGACCATAAAGAGTATGCGCAGGCGCGCCGGCTACTTACTTTGCTCAAAAAAGCGCGTGAACAGTATGCCGAGGCGCAGGAACGCTGGAAGAAGCATCCCGATGTTTATCAACAGATGCCTTTCGAGAAACCTGAGACGCTGGCGTTTCTCAAACTGCTGGATGAGGAGTTTGTTCCAGCCGTTGAGCGATCGGACTGGAAAACCGCTTCAGAGTTCGGCGTTAGGCGAAGAGCATTTGTAGAGAAATACGACGACTATGTCGCCGAAGGCAAGAAGGCGCTGGCTGCTCTTGTGGAAGAAGAGGAGCAGCGCACAGCCGCGTTGGTGCGTTCGCGTACGATGTTGATGGGCGCAGTGTTTTTCGGGGTGTTGGCGGCGGTTGCAACGCTGAGTTTTCTGGTCGCGCGGCAGATATTGGGTGTGGTTGCGAGCGTGCAGCGCGCGGCGAACCAGCTCGCGCAGGGCGATTTGACGGTTCAAGTGCCTGCTCAGGGGCGCGACGAGCTGGGGCAGCTGGCACGAAGCATCAACCAGTCGATTCAATCGTTGGGGGGCGTGCTGCTGCAGGCGCGGCGCGTGGCGCAACAGGTCAGCCAGCAGGTTAGTGAAGCCACCCATAGCCTTGCCCAAATGGCGGCAGGCGCACAGCAGGTTAGCGGCGCGGTGGACGACTCGGCGCGCGGCGTGAACCGCATGGCGCAGGAGACCCAACGCTCCAACGAGATGATGGCGCAACTGCGCGCGGTGGTGCAAGAGGTGGCGCGCGGCGCGGAGCAGACCGCCCAAGCCGCCCAAAGCGGCGTGCAACAGATGGGCGAGGTCGCCCGCGTGGTGCGCGAGGTCGCTCAAGGCGCGGAGCAGACCGCCCAAGCCGCCAGCACAGGCGTAGAGCGCATGCACGCTATCGCCGCGCGTATCCGAGAGACCTTCCAACAACTGCAACAGACGCAGCACTCGGCAAGCCAAGCCAGCGAGGTCGCCCAGCATGGGCGCAGCGCACTGCAACAGTCGCAGCAAGTGATGCTCGACATCGACCGACAGACGCGCCATGTAGCCGCCGAACTGCAGGAACTGGCGAACTTGTCTGCCTCCATCGGCGGGATTTTGCAGACGATTGAGGAGATAGCGCGCCAGACGAACTTGCTCGCGCTCAACGCGGCGATTGAGGCGGCGCGGGCAGGCGAGGCAGGACGCGGGTTTGCCGTCGTCGCGGAAGAGGTGCGCCGACTCGCCGAGCGCAGCGCGGTCGCCACACGCGAAATCCAGAGCATCATCCAGCAAGTGCTGGGCAAGACGGAGCAGACCGTGCAGGCGATGGAGCAGAGCCTCAACGCGGTGCAGTCGGGCGCGCAGGTCTCGCAAGAGGTCGCCAACGGGCTGGGGGCAATCCTGCAAGCAGTGGAGACCATCACCCAGCAGGTGGAGCAGTCGGCGCAGTCGATGAACGCCGTGCAGAACGCGACCGACTCCACCATGCACGAAATCGAGCAGATTGCCGCGATTGCCCAACAGTCCAGCGCGGCGAGCGAGGAGATGCTCGCGAGCGCGGAGGCGACCTCCACCGCGTTGCAACAGATTGCCGCGATTGCCCAGCAATCCAGCGCGGGCACGCAGGAGATGACCGCGAGCGTGGACACGACCTCCAGCGCGCTGAACCAGATGGCGTCCATCGCCCAGCAAGTGGCGGCAGGCTCGCAGGAGGTCAGCGCCACCGTGCAGGAGCAAACGAGCGCCATCCAGCAGTTGAACCGACAGATGGAGCAGGCGCGCGCGGCTGTGGAGACCCTCACGCAGCAGATTGCGCGGTTCAAACTCGCCGAGCAGGGCAACTCGCACGAGTACGGCGAGGTTGTGGAGTTGCCACGCGCGGCGTAAGCGCGGTCAGGACGCCCCCTTCGCGGGGCGTCCTGATTGGGTGTGGCTTAGGCGTGCGCCAACGCCTGCTCCAAGTCGGCGATAATATCTTCCACATCCTCGATGCCGACCGAGAGGCGGATGAAGTCGGGCGTGACGCCTGTAGATTGTTGCTGTTCGGGGGTGAGTTGGCGGTGAGTGGTGCTGGCGGGGTGGATAATCAGCGACTTCGCGTCGCCGATGTTCGCCAAGTGCGAGTGGAGTTTCACATGCTGAATCACGCGCACGGCGGCGTCGTAGCCGCCCTTGACGCCGAAGCCGACAATCGCGCCCTGACCCTTGGGCAGATACTTCTGCGCCAGCGCGTAGTAGGGGCTATTGGGCAAGCCGGGGTAGTTCACCCACGCGACCTTCGGATGCTCGCTGAGCCACTGCGCCACGCGCAACGCGTTCTGGCTGTGCCGCTCCATGCGCAGGTGTAGCGTCTCCAGCCCCTGCAGGAACAAAAAGGCGTTGAACGGCGAAATCGCGGGTCCCAAATCGCGCAGGAGTTGGGCGCGCGCCTTGATGATGTACGCCATCTCGCCGAACGCCTCGCGGAAGTTCAACCCGTGATAGCTGGGGTCGGGCTGCGTAATCTGCGGGAACTTGCCGTTGTCCCAGTTGAACTTGCCCGAATCGACAATCACGCCGCCGATGCTGTTGCCATGACCGCCGATGAACTTCGTGGCGGAATGCACCACGATATCCGCGCCCCAGTCGAACGGGCGCAACAGCACGGGGCTGGGTATCGTGTTGTCCACAATCAGCGGGATGCCATGCTCGTGCGCGATATTGGCAATCGCCTCGAAGTCATGCACATCGAGCTTGGGGTTGCCGATTGCCTCGATGTAGAGCGCGCGCGTTTTGGGGGTGATTGCCTTACGGAAGTTGTCGGGGTCGCGCGGGTCAACGAAGTGAACCGTGATGCCGAACTTCTGGGGGAAGGTGTATTTGAACAGGTTGTAGGTGCCGCCGTAGAGGCTGGTGGTGGAGACAATCTCGTCGCCTGTGTCGGCGATAGTGAGGATGGCGAGCGTCTCCGCCGCCTGACCCGACGCCACCGCCAACGCCCCAACGCCGCCTTCCAGCATCGCCACACGCTGCTCGAACACGCCCTGAGTGGGGTTCATAATCCGCGTGTAGATGTAGCCGGGCGTCTTGAGGTCAAATAAGCTCGCCGCGTGGTCTACGCTATCGAACAGGTAGGATGTGGTCTGATAGATTGGCACGGCGCGGGAACCTGTCGCCGGGTCTGCCTCCTGACCGCCATGCACGCAGAGCGTGCCCGAATGATACGGTGTATGCATAGTCGCCGAACCTCCTTCTGAGCAGATACGCAACAGTATACCCTCCAGTCTCGGCGTCAGGTTCGTAGAGCGGGCTGCATCCGCAATCCCCTCGCCTATGCAACTCCCACACGAGGCGGGCAGACACGGAGAGCAACCCCCTACAGTGCGTACACAACCCTTTGCCTGTCAGAAGCCTTCTGATTCCTATCAAAAGCCTTCTGATTCCTGTCAGAAGCCCTCTGATTCCTATCAGAAGCCTTCTGATTCCTATCAGAAGCCCTCTGATTCCTATCAGAAGCCTTCGTAGTCCAGACTCCTGCAGAGCGCGCGTCCGCGAAACAGGTATAAGTCGTCCCACCCTTTTGCTTTGGGCTGCGCTGCGCCGTTAGGTATACTTGCTCAGTCATCACCCTACAGAAGGAGCAGGAACCGATGCACTGGAACGCGCGTGCGCTAAGACAGGCGTTTTTGGGCTACTTTCAGGAGA
>CALGZO010000068.1 GCA_937934465.1 uncultured Fimbriimonadales bacterium
GTCTGCTACCCAGCCGTTAAAGCCAATCTCACTGTCTGCGGCGAGCGATAGGCGAATGTCCACTTTGCGATTGAGCGCGCCGAGCGGGTCGACGGCGCAATCAACCTCCGATAAGTCCGCAATCAGCGTGCCATACACCCGATTGATGCGGAAGGGTACTTCATTACCGTTGAGGTTTACAATCACGCACACGGGATTTGGAATATTCTGCGCCGTCCATGTGACGCGCCTGCCGTCGTTGCTCACTTGGGCTGTAAAGCGCACCACTTGATCGCTGGGAATCGTGTTAACAATCTGCCCGATGGTTGCCTCGAAATCCAACGAACCTGGCAGGAAGTTGATGGTCAGTGTGGTCTGTGCGCCTGTCGTGCCCGAGGCGAAGGTTACAGTGCAGCCATCTCCGACATTGACTGCGTAGTCTGCGTTGTTAATCTTGAACGAGAAGCTGCCTGCAGCTTGCAGGCGTTGGGCAAGCGTTTGCGCGGATGAAACCGCAAGCATCGCCGCGAAAGCAACCAATCCCACGAAACGGTTCAGTGCTCTCAACATCATCAGCCTCCTTTCCAAAGGTACCTATATTATACAACATTATTGCGGAGTTGTCAAGGGGTTGGGAGGGTGTTCGGAAAATCGCCTTGGCAGAATGCCCATCCATGGAACACAGGGCGTCCCTACGGCAATAGCCAAGTGGGGGCAAACATGCAGGTCTGCCCCTATGAGAAAGCGCATATCCCTGTGTAGGTGCAGGTACCCCCTCCTTTAGGTTCCCCCTGCAAGCAGGGGGAACCAACTGAGAAAAATCGGTTCCCCCTTTTCAAGGGGGAACCTGCAGGAGGGGGTTCCCCATACAACAGGCGAGTTTTCGAACACCCTCACTGCGACAGCGTCGTCGATGACGCTGATCTGCTGGAGGTTTTGTTCGAATTCGGTACAGGTTGCTGAACACACACTATGAAGAAACTTCCATCGTCTTCCGATAATCTCACAGGTAGTTGACCGATTATGCTCTGGAGGTTTGGAGATGCGGAAGCGACAACACACAGGCAGAACGCCGATTCAGGACCGTCCTGTACCGATTAGCACCGCCAGTTTCTTAGTGGGCGTGGAGACACATACGATTCGCTACTGGGAACGCGAGTTCGCGGAGTTTCTGAACCCCGTGCGCACGCAGGGCGGGCAGCGACGCTACCGACGCGAGGATATCGAGGTGCTGCAGGAGATTAAACGCCTACTCAAAGAGGAGCTCTACACCATCGCGGGAGCCAAACGCGCGCTCAGCCGGAAGTTCCAAACGACTCCGCCTGCGAAAGGCAACAACGGCGTGCATGAGCCACCCATGCGTAAACAGCGCGAGGCTCGCAGATAACGGCGCGCCTTTGGAAAGGGGGGGAACGGATGAGAACCACTGTCGTCAAGCAGGCAGTGCCCATCTTCGCGGAGGGCTACGACGCCGAACTGCAACCTGCGTTTGAACGGCTTCAGCAGGAACGCCCCGATGAGGCGTACCACGCCTTTATGCAGCTCCTCGCGCAGCGTCCGAACGATGAGAACGCCTACGAGGGCGCGATTGTCGCCCTGCTGCAACAGACGCGCTGGGACGAGGCGGAGCAGCTGACCCAGCAGGCGCGCGCCGCATGCCCCAACTCCGCCCTCATCGCCGCGCGACAGACCTGGAACTGGGTCTACCTCACACGCGAATCGGAGGCGTATCCAATCGTTGTGCAACTGCTGGAGCGCGGCTATCGCCACCCTGACTGGCTGCGCGAGGTCGTGCTACCCCTGCGCAATGTGCTGATTTGCCACGCCAGCGACCCGCGCCTTGTGTCCAGCAAAAAACAGAAACGGCGGCAGGACCGCGCGACGCTGCTCAAGGGTATCCAGACCCTCGAACACTGGCTGGAACGGTATCAGTTCCCCATCCCCGACGAGCCTGTGGGCGTGAAAATTACGCTCAGCATGATTGCCCGCAACGAGGCGCAGTATCTGGAAGAGTGCCTCAAGAGCGTGCAGGGCGTCGTGGACGAGATTGTGCTGGTGGACACAGGCTCGGACGACGATACGCCGCGCATCGCCGAGCGGTTCGGCGCGAAAGTGATTCACGCCCAGTGGCAACACGACTTCGCCGCGGCGCGCAACATCGCGCTCCAGCACGCCACCGGCGACTGGATCCTTGTGCTGGACGCCGATGAACGCCTCACCCCCGAATCGAAGCAAGCTCTGCTGAACGCCGCGCGTCATCCCCAGTTCGCCGGCTACTATCTGGAGATTCTGAACGAGATACGCGACGGCGACTACTTCGTCCATCGCATCGTGCGCATGTTCCGCAACCTGCCCCAAGCGCGCTGGGAAGGCGCGATTCACGAACAGATAACGCCCAGCCTCGTGGAGCGCGGGGGGCGCATCGCCACCGTCGCCGCGCAGATACGCCACTTGGGCTATCGCGGCGAGGTGGTGCAAGACCGCAATAAAATCCAACGCAACATCGAGCTCATCCAACGCCAACTGGAGCGCGAACCCGACGATTTGTTTCACAAGTTCAATCTCGCCAATACTTACTTCACTGCGGGCGACTACGAACAAGCCGCGCACTGGGCGGAGCAGGTGTGCCCCTACCTGCGCGGCGACGAGGACTACGCGGGGCAAATCTGGGCGGACTGGATTGGCTCACTGCTCAACCTCCAGCGCTACGAGGAGGCGCTACAGGTGGGGGCAGACGCCATCGCGCGCGGTATCGATAACCCGATGATTCACTACACGCTGGCGCAGGTGTACTACCAGATGGGCTGCTACCAGAAAGCGCTGGACGCGCTGGACGCGGCGCGGGAAACGGCGATACGCATCGGGCTACTGGCATCCGACGGCGAGACTCTGCTTGCTGGCAGCGGTTATGTGGGCGATATCGGCGTGGTGGGCTACAAGTGGCGGTTCACCTATGCCCGCGCCCTGCGCGCGCTCGGACGCGCTGAGGCAGCCAGCGCACACTACCAGCGGCTCCTGCAAGAACGCCCGAACGACCCGATGGCGCTGCTGGATTACGGACAACTGCTCTTAGAGCAAGGCGCGCGCGAGGACGCTGAGCAGGCGTTCCTGCAGCTCGCGAACCACGAACAGTATCGCCTGCTGGCGTATCAGTTTCTGTCCAAGTTGTGGTGGGAGGCAGGCGACTACCGACGCGCGCTGCCCTATGTGCGCGTCGTGGCGCAAGAATGCCCCAGCGACGCCCTCTGGCAGGAGCGGTGGCTCCACGCCGCGCAGGAAACAGGCGACTGGCGGAGTCTGGCGGAGGCGTATGCCCACTACGAATCGCTCGGCTACCCGATTAGCGCGGAGATGTATATCAACTGGGGGCGCGCCCTGTGGCAGCTGAAAGATTACGAGAACGCCCTGCGCTGCTTCACCGCTGCAATCGAGCTCAACCCCCAAGACGCGAACGCCTTCCTGAACGCGGGCGACGCGCTGTATCAACTCGGCGCGTACGCTGAAGCCTCCGACGCTTACAGCGCAGGCATCGAGCGCGACCCCTACAACGCCCAAGCGTGGTTCACGCTGGGCAACTGCTACTTCCGCATGGGCGTGTATGACGCCGCCAAGATTGCCTACGAGCAAGCGCTCAGCATCGCCCCGAAACACGAGCAGGCGCAGCACAATCTGGAGCTGACGCGCGAGCGCATCCGTATCACAGCGGCGTAGCTACGCGCCCCGCGTGAACAGAAACGCTATCACGCTTAGCGCGAGCGCAATCACCACCACGCTGGCGATGCTCTCTTGACGGCTCAGCTGGAACGACCGCCAGTTCAAAGCGAGCGTGACCGCCGCCATCGGCACAAGCGCAGGCAGGCGCGGCGCAAGCCCCAGCATCGGCAGCACCCACAGCGCCAGCCCCAAATAGACCCACAACGCTATGAACAGCCCAACCATCGTCGCGCGCACGCGCATCTTGAACCGTATCAGGCACGCGGCGTACAGCGCCAAGAAGATAAAGTCGCCCACGCCGATAATGGCAATCGGGGTGAGTTTCGCCGTCGCTTGGGGCGCGTTCGGGGCAGCCATCACCGCCACCGACGCACGCTCCGCCACTTCGGGGGCTTTCTCCATCACCTGCTTCACGAACCCGCCGGGCGTCAGCACCGTCAGCATATCGACCATCGCGGCGAACGGGATGACAGGCGCGAGCAGGTTCTTCTCGCGAATGAGTTTGGCGAGCGTCGCGCCCAGCCCGACCGCCGCCGCCATCAGCAGGTAGCCGTGCATCGCGCGGTAGCCGCCAAGCGCGAACTCCGACGGGCGGTTCTGAGGCGTCCAGCCCAGCACTGTCGGCAGCGCGCTCCAGCCCAGCCACGCCGCGAGACCGCCGAGCAACATCGCGGGCGCCAACCAGCCAAGCCGCTCCGTCTCGCGCGCCCACGCGAAGACCAGCCCCAGAAGCGTCGCCATCAGCAGCAGCGTGCTAAGCAATACGCCGCTAATCAGCAGCCACCCTGGCGGCAAGGTGATTAACGGCGTACCCAACTGCAGCGCGAAATACGCTGCGCTCCAGCCCAGCCACGCTCGCGACGCGCCCACGCCGTAAGTGTACCCCGCTCCACGCGACGACGCGCAGGTATAATTGAGGCGTCGATGCGTAAAGCGACCGTGGTGGGTGAGCCAGCGCAGCCGCGCAAGCGCAAGAAACGCCGCTGGTGGAAACGCCTGCTGGCATACCTGCTGTTGCTGATACTGATTGCTCTGCTGGGCGGCATGACCTTCGCAGGCGTGCTGTATTACCAAGTTTCACAGATGATGCCCAGCGTGAGCGTGATTGAGAACTACCAGCCGCGCGAGGCGAGTTTCATCTACTCCGCTGACGGCGTGCTGCTCGCGCGCATCGCCGAAGAGTATCGCGAACCCGCAACGCTGGAAGAAATCCCCAAACATCTGATTAACGCGACTATCGCCAAAGAGGATCGCCGCTTCTGGCAGCACAGTGGGGTGGACTGGCGCGGCACGGCGCGCGCGTTGTGGGTCAACCTCACCGAGGGCGATATCCGACAGGGGGGCAGCACGCTGACGCAGCAACTCGCGCGGAATGTGTTCCTCACGCAGCAGCGCACGGTCTCGCGCAAAATGCAAGAGATTATCCTCGCGCAGGAGATGGAGCGTCGGCTCACCAAAGAGCGGATTCTGGAGCTCTATCTCAATCAGGTGTATTACGGCAACGGCGCGTATGGGGTCAAGGCGGCGGCGCGCGTCTACTTCAACAAGCCGTTGGAGCGGCTGACGCTGGCGGAGTGTGCGCTGCTCGCCGCGTTGCCCCAACGCCCCTCCGGGCACGACCCGTTCAGCAATCCCGACGAGGCGATTTTTCAGCGGAACCTGACGCTGAACCTGATGGCGCAGGAGGGCTATATCACGCCCGACCAGCGCGACGCCGCCAAAGCCGAGCCGCTGCGCCTGGCACGCACGCGCCCACGCACGCGGTTCCTCGCGCCCTACTTCGTGATGGATGTGCTGCGCGAGCTGGAGACGCTCTACGGACGCGAACTGCTGCTGCAGGGCAATCTCAAAGTGTACACGACGCTCCACATGGAGATGCAACGCGCCGCCGAAACGGCGCTGCAACGCGGCGTGCAGGCGTTCAGCAATCAGGGCGTGACGCAGGGCGCAGTCGTGCTGATTGACCTGCGCACGGGTCAAATCCGCGCGTTGGTGGGCGGGGTCAACTTCAGACGCTCGCAGTATAACAACATCACGCAGGGGCGACGCCAGCCCGGCTCGGCGTTCAAGCCGATTGTGTACGCCACCGCCTTCGAACTGGGCAAGTTGAACCCCAACTCCACTTTATCGGATACGCCGATTAGCCTGCCCAGCGGCGTGCGCGGCAAGTATTGGCGTCCCCAGAACGCCGACGGCAAGTTTCGCGGCAGCGTGAGCGTCACGCGCGCGCTGGCGTCGTCTATCAATATCCCCGCCGTGCGCGCGGCGCAGCTGGTCGGCGCGGATAAAGTCGTGGAGTTCTCGCGCACCCGCTTCGGCATTGCATCGCCCTTAGACCCCGTGCTGCCGATTGCGCTGGGCGCGTCGGCGGTGCGCCCCCTCGAACTTGCCAAAGCCTATAGCGTGTTCGCTTTAGGCGGCAGTCGCATCGAGCCGTATATGTTGCGCCGCGTGGTCGATCGCAACGGCGTCGCGCTCTTGGAGCAGCAGGGGCAAATCACCCCGAATGTCTTGTCGAAGCAGAGCGCGGAGTGGATGGACGCGATACTGCGTCAAGCGGTGGTGGACGGCACGGGCAAGGCGGCGGCGCGCATCCCCAACGCGCGCGGCAAAACGGGTACCACCAGCGACTACCGCGACGCTTGGTTCGTCGGCTACACGGACGAGTACCTTGCCGTCGTGTGGGTCGCCAGCGAGTATTACAATCCCCAGACTCAGCGCTGGGAGTATCGCCCGATGCGGCGCGTGTTCGGCGGCACGGTGTGCGCGCGTATCTGGGCGGACTTGATGGAGCAGGTGAACGCCATCGAGAAGCGGTTGCAAGCGCGTGGTGGGCGTCCGAGCGCGCCCGTTGCAGAGCCGCCGCCTGCGCCCGAACCTGAGCCGCCTGCTGTGGAGGATACAGACGACGCCCCACCTGCGATTGCGCCGCCGCCTGAGCCGCCGACGCAGGGCAATCCCGAGCCGCCTGCGACATCGGGCGTGTCCGCCGCGCCTACCGGTGCGCCCGCCGCGCCGCGCGATATAGACGCGACGCCCAGCCTCGCCGACGCCGCGCCGCGCGACGCAACGCCGCCCGCGCCCGCTCGCGACGCGAAACCACCCGCGCCGCCGCCAACCCCAGAGTTCGTCTCGGTCCCCATCTGCGCCGACACTGGGCTACTCGCCACCGACTACTGCCCAGAGGTCGTTATGAAACGCTTCGAGAAAGGCAAAGAACCCAAGCGACGCTGCACAAAACACGGAATCGGTAGGCGATGATTGAGCGTCCGAAGCGGTATTTGGGTATTCGGCGCGAGGAGAAGCGCGTCATCACGGGACGCGAGTACGGAATGTTGCTCGCGATTGTGTTGGTCGCCAGCGTTCTGATGGCGCGGTTGTGGTATCTGCAGATACTGCAAGGCGAAGAGTTAGCCGCGCGCGCCGAGCTGGTGCGCACTCGCTTGCTGCGCACGCCGCCCCCGCGCGGACTCATCCTCGACCGCAACGGGCGTATCTTAGCCACGAACCGCGCGCAGATTATCGTCAGCGTCATCCCCGACCTGCTGCGGCGCAACCCCGACCGCATTCCGCTGGTGGCGCAACGGCTCGGCATGCCGCCCGACGAACTGCGCGAACTCATCGAAAACCCACGCATCAACCCCTTCACGCCGCTCGCCGTGCAGAAAGGCGTCGCATTCCAGCAAGCCGTCGACCTGCTGGAGAGTCAATACAACCTGCCTGAGGTGGAGGTCTCGCTCCAAGCGATGCGCCGCTATCCGCACGGCAAACTCTTCGCGCATCTGATAGGCTATGTGGGGCAAATCTCTCAGGAAGAGCTCAAAGAATACTCCGCCCGCCAAGAGGAATCGAACGATTGGCTCAGCATGCGGCTATACGACGGGGGCGACTTCGTGGGCAAGAACGGCGTCGAGCGCGCCTACGAGTTCCACCTGCACGGCAAGCCCGGCGGCGAGCAGGTGGAGGTGACCCCATCGGGCAGGCGCGTGCGCACCCTGCAGGAGTTCGAGCCAACCCCAGGCAATCGCGTGGTGATGAGTATCGACCTGCGCTTGCAGCAGAAGGCATACGAGCTGCTGCAAGGATACAAGGGCGCGCTGGTGGCGTTAGACCCACGCACAGGCGAGGTGCTGGCGATGGTGAGCCAGCCATCGTTCGATCCGAACCTGTTCGTGCCGCGCATTCCCAACGAGGTCTGGCGTCCGCTAATCAATGACCCGCGCGCGCCGCTGAACAATCGCGCCATCCAATCGGCGTATTCGCCCGGTTCGATCTTCAAGCCGCTGGTAGCGTTGGAGGGTCTCAAACGCGGACTCATCGATACGCGCTCCAGCGTGGTCTGCACGGGCAGCTACCGAGCAGGGGCGCGCACTTTCCGTTGCTGGAAGCGGCACGGATATGTGGACTTCTACAACTCCATCACCGCCTCGTGCGATGTGTTCTACTATCAACTGGCGCAGCGTTTAGGACCCGACAACTTAGCGCAGCTCTCGCGTTCGTTCGGCTTGGGCGAGCGCACGGGCATCGATTTGCCCCACGAGCGTCGTGGGCTGGTACCCGATACGCAGTGGAAACGCGAGACGCTCAAGCAGCCGTGGTTCGGGGGCGAGACGCTCAACTATGGCATCGGGCAGGGCTATCTGGCAATCACGCCGTTGCAAGGCGCGGTGATGACGATGGGTATCGCCAATCGCGGCGTGATATACCGCCCTCACCTGGTGCGAGAAATCCAAACGCCCGACGGCAATCGGTTGGAGACCCTATCGCCAGAGATTATCCACCGCTACGAGGCGTCGCCGCAGCACTGGGACGCCGTGATTGAGGCGATGGTACGCACGGTGGACGGGGGCACAGGTTCGGCGGCGCGGATACCCAACATACGAGTTGCAGGCAAGACAGGCTCGGCGGAGTTTCGCAAGGGGGGCAAGACGCACGCTTGGTTTATTGCGTTCGCGCCTGCCGAGAACCCGCGTGTGGCTATCTGCGTGATGGCGGAGGAGGCAGGCGGCGGCGGCGCGGTCGCTGCGCCGATTGCAGGCGCGTGGATGCGATACTTCTTCGAACTCGGTTATTAAAACGCGACGAGGCGAGCCGCTGACCCGCCTCATCGCGCCCGCTGAGCATCCCCCAAGTTAGTCGGCGACCTCGCCAAAGAAGGCTTCTACGGGGATTAGCCCCATCTGCGCCGCGCGTCGGAACGCCTTCACACGGTTATTCACATTCAACTTCTCGTAGATGTTCGCTAAGTGGAAGTCGACCGTACGCTTGCTCACGAACAGCGCGTCGGCAACCTCTTGTGAAGAGCGCCCCTGCGCAATCAGGCTCAGCACCTCTATCTCGCGCTTCGTCAGCCGTACAGGCTTGCGGTTCTGCCAGTTCCCTTGGCTCATCGTCGTATCACCTCGTTCCGTGAGATTTCGCCGCCCGTACGGATACTATTCCATACCCCTGTGCAAATTTCACAGATACGCCTCCCCTGCATACCCAATTTCGACGGCGTGAGCCGCGAATCTGTTCCTAACGCAACTCAGTGAACGAGACGCCACAGGCACTCCGCCATTCGTAGCGTCGGCGTCCCCGCCGACGACGAGGCAGGTGCGACGCCATTCTTGGCGTCGTAGCATTAGCGTCCCCGCCGACGCACCCAGCATTCGTAGCGTCGGCGTCCCGCCGACGAACAACACGGGTGCGACGACTTTCCTGTCGTCGCGAAGCGTGTCGTCGTCGTCCCCGCCGACGAACAACACAGGTGCGACGCCATTCTTGGCGTCGTGCCTGCAGCGTCCGCGCCGACGCCAACCACCACCGTAGCGTCGGCGTCCCCGCCGACGACGAGGCAGGTGCGACGCCATTCTTGGCGTCGTAGCGTCGGCGTCCCCACCGACGCACCTCGCATTCATAGCGTCGGCGTCCCGCCGACGGACAACACGGGTGCGACGCCATTCTTGGCGTCGTAGCGTCGGCATCCTCACTAACAGGGTGTGCTTGGACAGGATTGTCCAAGCCACAGTTGTAGCGTTGGCGTGTGCTTGGACAGGACTGTCCAAGCCACAGTGGGCGTTTGCGCTTGGACAGGAATGTCCAAGCCACAGTTGTAGCGTTGGCGTCCTCACTGACAACCAGCAGCATAAGCAAGCATCAGAGAGACCCCAACAGCAGACAGTGCATCGTGACCGTCTCCTCACACCAAA
>CALGZO010000069.1 GCA_937934465.1 uncultured Fimbriimonadales bacterium
AACAATAGCACTATACAGAGCGCATCCACCCAGATGACCCAACGCACTGGGGTATTATACCCTTATCATGAAAAGCGTGGTCATCTCTCGGCATAAACTGTTGCCGGCTCAGGAAACGGCGTTGCAAGCGTTAGGCGCGGAGGTGGTGGAAATCTGCGAGCAGTACAATCCCAAAGTCGATAATCCGCGCTGGGAAGCGCAGGGGGTGGAGGCAGTGTTCACGGTCGCGCTGCCGCCCAGCCTGCTGGCGAGCCTCTGTGGTCCGTTCCGCGTGTTCATCTTCGAGATGGAGAGCGTCGGTACCACGACAGACGAAACGGAAGCCCAACGCTGGTGCGCCGAGAAGCCTGAGCTGCGCAGCTACCTCCCCGCGCTTGAGGGGAGCCTGCGACTGATGGAGTTCCAAGCCGTCTACGAACTCAAGATAGCAATTCAAACGACGCGCGTGTGGTCGGCGCAGTCGTAAATCAGGTACTCTTATACCGTGCGGTCAGACTTGGCGCGTGTCGGCGCGGTGCTGCTGATTGGGGTCGCGCTGCTGATTGTGGGGTTGCAGTTCCTGCAGGCGCGCTTTTCAGATAGGGGACACTATCTGATACGGGCGCGGTTCGATGACGCACGCAACATCTCGGTGGGCGCGAAGGTGCTGATGGCGGGCGTGCCAGTCGGGTTCGTGAGGGGCGTGCAGTTGGAGGGCGCGCCGCCCAAAGCGACGCTCACGCTCGCCATCCGCGACACAGTGCGCATTCCGCAAGGCTCCACCGTGCGGCTCTCTGGCGGGCTGCTGCTGCCTGGCGAGACGCGCGTGGAGATTATCCCGCCCGACCAAGTGGTGGGCTACCTCACGGCAGGCAGCGTGGTGGAGGGCGAGCCGCCGTTCGATTTCAGCCGCGCATTCGATCGGTTCGCGCCTGAGGTGGAGGCGACCTTGCAGGAGGTGCAACGCACGCTCGCCGCCGCGCGCGCCCTGCTCGAAGACCCCCAACTGCGCGACTCCGTGCAGCAGACGCTCCAATCGGTGGAGCAGGCGACGCGCCAGACCACGCGCCTACTCGCGCAGGCGGAAGGGCTGATGACGGAGAACCGCGCCTCCATCCGACGCATACTCGCCAACGCCGCCGACGCCACCCGCGAGCTGAACCGCGCCTTGCAAACTACCAATCAACTCCTGCAAGACCCGCAGCTCGCGAACGACCTGCGCGAAACGCTCGCGCGCGCACGCGCCAGCGCAGAACGCGCCGAGCAGATACTCAGCGAACTGAACCAACTCGTCGCCGACGAGCAGCTCCAAACCGACCTGAAGACCACCGTATCTAATGTGCGCGCCGTCAGCGAACGCGCCGTCGAGTTAGCCGACAAGACAGGCGCAGTGCTGGACAACGCCGAGACGCTCACGCGCAACCTGAACGATACGCTCAACGAGGCGAAACCCATCCTGCAGCAGGCGGGCGAGTCGTTCCGCAAGGTGAACGAGTCGCTGGAGAGCTTCGCCAGCGTGCGCACCTTCGGCGTCCAAGACGCCGCCTATCAGCTGGAAATGGGCTACAACGCCACGCAGCAACGCTACCGCACCGACCTGACGGCGACTTTCTACCTCAGAAACCAGTCGCAACTGCGGATTGGGCTGTACGATTTCACCGAGAGCGACCAGCTGATTGCGCAGTATGGCGTTCCGCTCCGCGAGAATCTGCTCTTGCGCTACGGCATCTACGGCGCGAAGGCGGGTTTTGGGGTAGACTATAGGTTTGGCGAGCAGGGGCTGCTGACGCTGGACCTGTTCGATCCGAACAACTGGCGCGGGCAGGCGCGCCTGCACTGGCGCGTGTCGGAAGGCGTGTGGCTCTGGGGCGGACTCGATAGCCCCTTCCGCTACAATCAGCCCGCGTTCGGATTGCGCATTCAACGCTAAGGAGGCAAGAACGATGGAAGTCATCTTGACGCGAGATGTGCCGAATTTGGGTAAAGCAGGCGATTTGAAGAAGGTCGCAGGCGGCTACGCGCGGAACTATCTGATTCCGAAAGGCTGGGCAGTGCCCGCCACGAAGGGCAATCTGAAGGCGCGCGCCGAGCAAGAGCGCGTGCGCAAAGAGCGCGCCGAGCAAATCCGCCAAGCCGCCCGAGAGACCGCCGCGAAACTGAACGGGCAAACCGTAACGATACAGGGGCGCACCGCGCCGAACTCCACCAAACTCTTCGGCGCAATCACCGCCGACGCCATCGCCCAAGCCATCCAGCAGCAGCACGGCGTGCGCGTCGACAAGCGCACCATCGACCTGCTGGAGCCAATCAAGATGGCGGGAACCTACACCGTGCCCATCCGCTGGGACGCCGAGATCGAGGCGACCGTCACGGTTGAAGTGCAAGGTTCGGACGAGTAGAGCCGCTACTTGAGCGGCGGCTCGTCCGCAATCAGGCGCGGGTTCTGGCGGAAGGCGCGGGGCGTCTTGCCGAACCGCTCGCGGAACACACGCGAGAAGTGGCTTAGGCTCAGGTAGCCCACCTCCAGCGCAATCTCGGAGACGCTTAGGTTCGTGCTGACCAAGAGCGTGGCGGCGCGACGCAGCCGCAGCTCGGTCAGGTACTCCGACGGCGAGCAGCCCATCGCCACGCGGAACAGCCGCTGACACTGGCGCGGGCTGACATGCAAACGCTGCGAGACCTTCTGCAGTGCGTCGGGGTCGCTCAGGTGGCTCTGCAGGTACTCTAAGGCGGCTTGCAAACGGCTCTCGTCGGGCGCGGCGACCACTTCAGGCTCCGCAAAGCACAAAAAGGCGACCAACTCGCGCAGCTTGCCCTCGTAAAACAGCCGCAAGCTGCCCACGGGCGGCGGCGCGAGCAGCGACTCCACCACGCTCTGCAGCAGGGGGTGGCT
Source organism: uncultured Fimbriimonadales bacterium (assembly GCA_937934465.1). Taxonomy (GTDB): domain Bacteria; phylum Armatimonadota; class Fimbriimonadia; order Fimbriimonadales; family GBS-DC; genus GBS-DC. Next base: position 2,873 of record CALGZO010000069.1, read on the forward strand.
CGCCAGCAGGTAGAGCGTCTTGGGCAGCGCGCTCTCGCCACGCACGAACGACGCCAACTCGGGCAGCACGCGCTCCGCGTCGGGCGTGAGCCACTCGCGCAGGTAGCTCGGCTCCACGCGCACAATCAGGTGATGATGCAAGTAGCGTATATCGCTGCGCTGCGTGCGCGGGCAGACGAGATGCTCAGGGTCGGGCGGACGCAGGCTCAACACGAACTCCGCCCAACTCGTGTCGCTCTCGAACTCTGGCGCGGCGGTGGGGTCGTCGGAGTAGAACCGACGCTCGTAAATCAGCGCGTGCCTGCCCTGATATAAGAGCCTCGCCCCCGCAGCCGCGTCCCGCGACGCAACCGTTGTAATCATCGCATTTTAGTATACCCTACCGACGCTTGCCGAACGGCGACCACTTGCGCTTTTGCATCCGCTGCTGGAACTTGGTCATCTGCTTCATCAGCTTGCGCATCTCGAACAGCTGGTTCACCAGCGCGGAGACCTCTTCCAGCTTGGTACCGCTGCCTTTTGCGATGCGCATCTTGCGGCTGTAGTTGATAATCTCTGGCTGGCGTCGCTCTTGGGGGGTCATCGACAGGATAATCGCCTCCGCGCGTTTGAGGGCGCGGTCGTCGATAGCGGCGTCGCCCATCTGATTCTTGATTTGGTTGAAGCCGGGCAACATCTTGATGAGCTGTTCGAACGGTCCCATCTTGCGGATTTGTTGCATCTGTTGGAGCATGTCCTCGAAGTCGAAGCTCGCCTCGCGCATCTTCTTTTCGAGGCGTTTGGCTTCCTCCTCTTGCATGGTCTGCTCCACGCGTTCGAGGAGGGATAGCACATCGCCCATGCCCAAGATTCGGCTGGCGATTCGGTCGGGGTAGAAGGGTTCGAGGGCGTCGGCGCGTTCGCCCATGCCGACGAATCGCACGGGCTTGCCCACGACGGCTTTGACGGAGAGCGCCGCGCCGCCGCGTGCGTCGCCGTCCATCTTGCTCATAATCACGCCGGTCAGCTCCAGCCGTTCGTGGAACGCCTGCGCGACGCTGACGGCTTCCTGACCGGTGGTGGCGTCGACGACGAGGAGCGTCTCGTGGGGTTGCAGTGTGGCGTGCATGCGCTGCAGTTCGTCCATCAGCGTCTCGTCCACCTGCAGGCGTCCAGCGGTGTCCACAATTAGCACATCGTAGCCGCTCGCGCGGGCGTGTTCGAGGGCTTTCTGCGCCGTGCGCACGGGGTCGCTCGCGCCTGCCTGTTGCGGCGTGAACACGGGGACGCCCACCTGTTGCCCCAGTACCTCGAGCTGCTTGACGGCGGCGGGGCGTTGCAGGTCGCACGCCGCCAGCATCGGGTTGCGCCCTTGCGACTTCGCCCAGCGCGCCAACTTGGCGCAGGTGGTGGTCTTGCCTGAGCCTTGCAGACCACACATCAGGAACACTGTGGGCGGGCGCGTCGCCCAGCGAATCGGCGGCGCCTCGCCCCCCAGCAACGCAATCAGCTCGTCACGCACTATCCGAATCACCTGCTGGTCGGGCGTAAGGCTTTTCAGCACCTCCTCGCCCACCGCCTGCTCGCGGATGCGCCCGATGAACTCTTTCACCACACGAAAGTTCACATCCGCCTCCAGCAGGGCGAGCCGAATCTCGCGCAGCACCTCGTCGACGGTCTTCTCGTCCAGACGCCCCTTGCCCCGTATCCGCTCAAATACGCTCTGCAACTTATCCGTCAGGCTCTCGAACATGGCAAGTTAAAGGATACCCTTCCGAGCGTCGCTTGCTGTGAAGACGCCAACGGTATCTGGTCAGGTACACTTATGGCGCATCGTATGAGGTACGCGCTATGAAAACGCAGGAGAACTGTCGCGCACAGGTACGCGCAGTGTTGGAAGAGTTGAAACAGGTTGCGCCGAATGCGCCGTTGTTAGCGTTGGGGCAGACAATCTTCTGGGATGAGCCGATGAAGCTCGCTCTGCTGGACGCCCTACGCGCGGTGGACCCCCGTTGGCAGATGCTGTTCGGTGTGCATGACACCGACTATTTCGCCCGCTTGCATACGCGCCTGTTGCCGCAGCATGCTCAGGTGGTAGGCGAATACGCGCTGTTGCCGCACAACGACGGCTCGACGCGCACGCTTTGGTCGGCGGCAGGCGAGATAGCGCAGCTCTTCGGCAGCGAGACCGTGCCCACCCTGCGGATGTTCAGTCAGCACGGCGGTCGCGTGGAGCAGGTCGCGCGTTCGTGTGCGGAGGGCAGACACGCTTTCATAGACGCGCTGACGGAGGCGTGGGGTTGGCGCGGTTTGGTCGCGCGCGAGCGTGCGCCGCGCCCCGTGTACGAGGTACCCCTGCGCGAAATCGCCCCAGCGTTGGACGCGCTGCTGGAGTTCGGTTTGGACGGCACATGCGCGTTCATCGAGGACGCCCCTCAACGCGCCCGCGCGTGTGAATGGGCATGGCAGCTGCGTCAGCGCGTGCAACAACTCGCCGAGACCCAGCCCGACGCCTCGCTCGCCGACCTGTATGTGCAACTTTACCCAGAACTGCTCAACGCGCTCTACGGCGACGCGCTGCCCGACACGATACGCTTCACACGCACGACCGAACTGCTGCGTTTCAACACACAGACGGCGCACTTGCCCCGATTCGAGTTTGTGGACATTTTTCTGAACCCGACATATCGTCGCGCGTGCGAGGACGCCTACAATCACGCGGTTGCAGGCGCGCCCATCTATCCGCTGAGTGAGTTCGGCGAGGGCGCGCTGCCGTTTGACTTGCTAATCCCGAAGTTAGGACGCGGCACGCTGCTGCTCACTGACCGCTACCTGTGCGTGTTGACCCCTGAGCCGCAGATTGTGCGCTTGCAACAGCCGATTACCGATGTGCAAGGCTTGGCGCAAGTGGTGGAGCGTAGTTGGGGCGGCTCGTGTACGCTGGTGGGCAAGGCGATTACGCTGATTACGATGTTGGCGCGTGAGTTTGTGTTCGTGTTCAACGAGCGCGGCTCGCCCTACCTGACACGCACGGCGCAGATGCACGGCGCGTTGCGCGCGGCGGGCGTGCCGTTGCAAGTGAACCCGATAGTGCGCTTGACCTACCCCACTTGGGACGCGCTCGGCTCAGCCGAGTGCCTCTCGCTGCGCTTGCCGAATCATCTGGCGTGCGCGTTCGGCGAGCCGACGGTCTGCACCGACACTTTCGCCAAGCGTTGGCGTAGCGTGGTGGAGTCGCAGCGTGCGCTGCTGGCGCGTTTAGCCTCGATTCGCAGCCCGCGTGCGCTGATGGCGTTGCTTGCCGAGCGCGAGGGCGAATCGTGGCAAGCGCGACTGCAGGAGTATGAGGCGATACACGCACGGCTTGCCGAGACGGTCGGCGCGTGGGCGGAGCTACTGCGTCGGCAAGCGCACGCGCTGCACGCGGAGCGACGCGCCCTGATTGCCGAGGCGCAGCAGCATCCCAAACGCTTTGCTGCGCTTGCGCCGCGCCTGCGCGAGTTGAAGGCGCGTATCAAGCGGCTCAACATAGAACGCCTGCGCGTGGCGAGCGCCCCAGAAGCGCAGGCGCTGCGCGAGCGCGCCTATGCGCTGGAGTGCGAGGCGGAACGCGCACGGCTCGAGCTCGTGCGCTGCGCGTTCCTCACCAGCGAAGGGTTGCCTCAAACGCACGCGCGACCCGCCGCATGGTGGATGCTACTGCTCTCGCCCCAGTGGTTCCACGCCTGCGCCGAGAGCTTACACGCGCGATTGGAAAACTTATAGACGCCTCAGGTATCTTATAACTATGCGATACGGAGTGCGAATAGGCGCAATCAGCTGGTTGGCGATGTTGCTGCTCTTGGCGAGTTGCACCCAAGCGCAGAACAGCGCGCCCAAATACGACGCCGACCTCATCTTCGGCTACGATAAGACCCTGCCGCTCAGCCCCCAAGAGACCCCCGCGGAAGAGACCGCGCTGTACCGAGTGATTAAGGTGACCTATCGCAGTGCGCGCGACCAGCGCGTGCCTGCACTGCTGATTTTGCCCAAGAATCGCGGCGAGGCGAAGCTGCCGTGCGTCATCCTCATGCATGGCTTGGGCAGCGATAAACGGATGTTCGAGATGCTTTGGGGTCCCCTGACGCAGGCGGGGTTCGCGCTGTTCGCCATCGATGCGCAGTATCACGGCGAACGCA
>CALGZO010000070.1 GCA_937934465.1 uncultured Fimbriimonadales bacterium
CGCCTGCGCCGATTCCAACACGGCAACGCCGTCGGGCAGGAGTAGCCATTCCGCCGTGAGCGGGCGTCCGAGCGCGTCGTGAACTTGTGTCGGGATGCGTTGAGCGTTGGGGAAATGGTAGTGCCAGACATCGAGCCAGCCTGTGCCGCCGTCGGCAATTGGGCAGAGGTCGAGTTCGTCGGCGGGGACGCCCCCTGTGGCTTGGACATTCTTGTCCAAGCACGCTTCGTCGGCGGGGACGCCGACGCTACGCGATGGGTTTGTCGGCGGGACGCCGACGCTACGCGATGGGTTTGTCGGCGGGACGCTGACGCTACGCGCGGGGTTTGTCGGCGGGACACCAGCGCTACGCGCGATAATCTCGGTCGCTTCGATGGGCGAGAGTGTACCTTTGTAGGCGGTCGGGGCAATCAGCAGGCGCATGGGCTACTCCAGCCTGCCGCGCTCGCGAGCGTAGCGCGTCGCAATCGCTTCCAGAATGCCCTCCGTTGCGGCAGGCGGCTGTTCGGGCATGCCCAACGGCTCCCGCAGGCGTTGATACAGTTCCCACGCCAGCCGCTCGCGCGCGTCGGGGTTCAACTGCTCGCGCCGATCCAGAAACGCACGCAGGGCGCGGTACTCGCTGGGGCTAATCGGCAACAGCGGCGGCAGGTGGAACTCCAGCGGATGGGGCGTACTGCTCACCTGCGTCAGCGCTTCCAACTGCGGCGGCGGCGTGCGACGCTCCTTAATCACAAATGTACCCGCCAGCATATCGCCCAACCGCTGCCCATAGGGGTTGAAAAACGCCAGCAGACCTGCCACGCTGTAGCACACGATACACAACGGGAAGGCGTCCACCAAGCGCACCAACTCGCGTATCAGCACGGCAGTCGGCGTCACTGGCGTTCCCTCCAGCATTATCACGCGCAAGCCGAACGCCCGCTTCGCTGGCGTCTGACCGTTCCAGAAAATCTCGAACACCATATAGTAGGCAAACCACAGAATGTACGCGAAGAAAATCAGCCCTGCAATCAGCCAGCCCTCGCCAATCACGCTGTAGAGGCTGGAGATGGTTTGCGTTGTCTCCTCCAGGAGCGCGAGCAGCACGCCCACCACGCCTACAAGCGTCAGCACCAGCAGGTCGTCCAGCACCGCCGCCAGCGCACGCGAGCCTAACCCCGCAATCTCGTAGCGTATCTCGACCTTCTCAGGGCTTTGCAGCACGAACTCGTAAGGCATTTAGGATTCCTCCACTGCTTGGCTGCCCTCGATCGCAAGACGCAGCCCGCCGAATAGAACCGTCACGGGCAGGCTGAAGCCCGGCAGCAACGCTTCACAACTGAGCGTATCCCCCTCGTGAAGAACCTGTATCGGCTGATTGGGCTGATACACCTCAACCCTGCGCCCTTGGGGGTCAATCACCCAGACCACCGCCGTGCCCGCTTGCAGTAGCTCATCGACTTTGTCGCGCACTTCGGAGTAGGAGTCGTTCGGCGAGACAATCTCGATGGCTAAGTCGGGCGCGATCTCCAAAAAGGCGTTGGGATACGGCTCTGGCAGGCGTTCTTTGCGGATGAAGGCGACATCGGGCGCACGCACCGATGCGCGTCCGTCAGGATAGCGTATCACGAACCCTGTCTCTGTGACGACCTCGCCCAGGTAGCGTTGTATGTGCGCTTGATAGTTCATTAGCTGCGCGCCCATCCAGAGCGCAAGTCGCCCGTGGTCTAAGTTCACAGGCATCTTCTCCCTCGCCTCGCCGCGCACGAGTTCACGCGGCTTGCCGTCCGCGCAGAGCCGCCAGAACTCCTCCACGGTCATGGGCTTCGCAGGCGCGACGCTGGTCATACGCTCACCGTGAGTATCATACCCTACGGCGCAACTTGGAGCCACTCGTCCCAGCGCGTCGCACGCGCAAGCGCGGTGTTGCTGTAGCGACCCAGATAGCCCCCTGAGTCGGGATAGTAGATCGATAGCCCGTAGGAGTGGAACACGCGCGAGTCGCGGCGCACATCGCGATTGTTGGCAATCACGGCTTGCTGGAGCGCGGCGTGGAGCGCGTCCACCCGTTGCGCCAGTTCCGAATCGCCTGTATACTGCTTGATGAGCGACGCCACATGCCACAAGTCGCGATATTCGGGGTAGGTGGAGTAGTTTTGCGCGTCTTGGCGGGCGCGCCCCAGCGAGGTCGCGTACAAGCTGCGCTTCTGGATTAGGCTACCTGCCAGCCCATCCAGCGCGGCGGCGACATTCTCCAGCCGAGAGGCGTCCACCGCCGACTGCGTGATGTTGCGGTAGAACGGGTAGCTCGCGTGATACCAGTTCACGAAGATGTTCGGGATTGCGCTCGCCCACTGCGCAGGTGGGATATCGGAGTTCTCCATGATGGGCTTAAGGATTTCGTGGTAGGGGTAGCCTTCGCCGGGCGGGCTTTCCTCCGAACCGACGATGTAGCGAGCGATGTTGCGACACTCATACGCCACCTCCAGCATCTGCATCAGCGAGGCGTCGAACAGCAGCACATCCATCATAGGGTCGGCGGAGGTGGGTCGGATGGCGGTGGGCAGCTCCCAGATTTTGATGCTCGTGCCCAGTTCGTCGTCGAACGAGACGGCGCGCCCACGAATCGCCGCGCGTGAACGCCAGCCAGAGCCGTGATTCCAAATCACCAGCGCGTATCGGTCGGCAGGGTAGGTCGCCCGCGCCCACCGAACGAACTCGCGCAAGGTCTCAGCGCTGCCCATGTCCACGCCTTGCCCCAGGTCTTCCAGCAAGCGCGAGTTAATCCGCTGCGTATCTGTATCATATTGAACCAGATAGCGGCGCGTGCCTGTCCAGCTGTTTTCGGGCGCGAAGCGCGCCGCGCGTTTCCACTGCACCACCACGCGCACATTCGGGTTTGTCTGAGCCTGCTCCATCTGGTTCAGGTTCAGCTCGCTGTAGTCGTCGAGGTCGTTCGCGGCGTTCAGGAAGACCATCACGGTCCAAGTGAGCGCGCCGCGCCCGCTGGGGGGCGGTGGGGTATCGGAGTTGCGCGGCGCGGTCGATGCCCAAGGACTGCCGCAACTCGCCAAGAACGGAGCGAACAAAATCAGCGCAAGTAAGCCCAAAGCGCCGCCCAGTGTCCGTTTTCGTGTCATCGAGTCCATAAGTGTACCTTGAGTTAGACGGCTCGCTCCTTCTGGCGTATCAGCCACAGGGCGAGCGCGGCGCCCAGCAGGTTGGGCAGGCTACTGGCGAGCAGCGGGTCCAGCGCGCCGCGCCCCAGAATCACCAAGTAGCGCGCCATCACCCAGTAGACGAAGATGATTGCCACACTCAGCGCGAAACCGCTGGCAGGGCTGGAACGCTGCGCTCGCACACCCAGCGGCGCGCCCAGCAACGCGAAAATCAAACTCGCCAGCGGCACATTAATCTTGTTATACAGCTCCACCGTGAGTTGCCGTATCTGCGCCTCGTCCGCGCCCTCGCGCCTGAAAAACTCGATCTGCTCGCGCAGCTGCCGAAACGAGCGTTCGTCTACATTTGTCAGCAACGCCTCGATTTGGACAGGGGTGCGTCGGATGGCGATATTGTCTGTCGGCTCGGCGCGGAACACCACGAACGAGGCATACTGCCCCTGCGCGGTGCGGAGCCAGCCGTCGTAGAGCGTCCACTGCGCCTCGCCGTCCCAGCGCGCCCGCGCAGCGTACAACACCACCTCTGGCGCGCGCTGCGAACCCGTGCTGTACTTAATCAGCGTCAGCTGATACAGCTCCTGCGTTTGCGCGTCGCGCCCGCCTGCCACAATCACATACGAATCCAGCCTGCCCTCGCGAAACTGGGGGAAGCCGAACGCCTGCTGCTCAGTGAGGCTGAGCTGCTCCAAGATAGCCGCGCGAATCTGCGCTGCGCGCTCGGTCGCCCAAGGCACCAGCGTCTCGTTGAACGCAATCGCCGCGAGGCTCACCACGAGACTCAGCCAGAACACAGGCGCAAGCACGCGACGCAAACTCACTCCCGCCGCGCGTATCGCTGTAATCTCCCAGTCCGACGAGAGCCGTCCGAACCCCAGCAGCGTCGCCAGCAGCATCCCCATCGGCAGCGTGCGCACCGCGATTTGAGGCAAATAGAGCAGCGCGAGCTCAATCACCAAGCCCAAAGGCGCGCCCTTGGTCGCGTACTCCGTAATCATAAACACATAGCCCCCCGCAAACACCAGCGCAGTGAACAATCCCACGCCGAACAGCAACGGGGGCAGCAGCTCGCGTAGTATCAGCCAATCCAGCAGGCGCATCGGAATAAGGATACCTGCCCATCGTCGCAGGTATAATTCGGCGCGATGCTAATCCCAGAGACGCCTAAGATGTGGGGCGGACGGTTTGAAGGCGACCTCTCGCCCGAAGCGCAAGCCTATTCCTACTCGCTGCAACACGATGTGCGCCTGTGGAAGCAGGAGCTGCACGCCAGCGCCGCACACGCCCGAATGATGGGCATCACGGGCATGCTCAGCCCCCACGAGGCGAACCGAATCGTGGACGCCCTGCTCGAAATCCACGCCGAAATCGAGACAGGCGAATGGCTCCCCTTTGACGAGTATGAAGATATCCACACCGCGATAGAGGCGCGCCTGTACGAGAAAATCGGCGCGCTGGCGGGCAAACTGCACACGGGGCGCAGCCGCAACGACTTGGTGGCGACCGAAGTGCGGATGTGGCTACGCGAGCGCACCACCGACCTCGCCCGCGCCTTGCTCGCCCTGTGCCACCAACTCATGCAACTCGCCGAGCAGCACTCACACACGCTCCTGCCCGGACTGACCCATCAGCAGCATGCGCAGCCCGTGACGCTGGGGCATCATCTGATGGCGCATGGCTGGGCGTTCATACGCGACCTATCGCGTCTGGCGCACGCAGGCGACCGCATGAACCTTTGCCCGCTCGGCGCAGGCGCGCTGTCGGGCACAACTTTCCCCATCGACCGCGAACTGCTCGCCGCCGAACTCGGATTCGCCATGCCCGCGCCCAACAGCATGGACGCCGTGTCCGACCGCGACTTCATCGCCGAGTACCTATTCGTGTCCGCGCTGCTGATGGTGCATCTCAGCCGCCTGGCGCAGGAGCTGATACTCTGGAGTACCCCCGAATACGGCTTCGTGGAGCTCTCGGACGAACACACTACAGGCAGCAGCATGATGCCCCAGAAGAAGAACCCCGACATCGCCGAGCTGATTCGCGGGCGCAGCGCGCTCGCAATCGGCAACCTGACGAGCATGCTCGCGCTGCTGAAGGCGCTGCCCCTAACCTACAACCGCGACCTGCAGGACGATAAGCCGTTGCTGTTCGCCACGCTGGACACTGTAATCCCCTCCGTGCGCTTGATGACCGCCATGTTGGAGAAGGCGCGCTGGGATACGGAGCGTATGCGCCGCGCCCTGCAGGGCGACTACTCCACCGCGAC
>CALGZO010000071.1 GCA_937934465.1 uncultured Fimbriimonadales bacterium
CGGCGCGACCACGCTCCCCGCGCGCCTGCTGACCGAACTGGTCGGCTCGCTCGGCGGCGATGAGATTAACATCGAATCGGGCGAACGCCACCAAGCAATCCTGACCAGCGGCGACTCGCGCTACCAACTGCTGGGGCTGCCTGCCGATGAGTATCCGCCCATCCCCGAAATCGAATCGCCCAGCGAGCTGGCGTTGCCCGCCAAGCACTTTCTGGAGATGGTCGGCGCCGTCGAGTTCGCCGTCTCCCGTGAAGAAGCCCGCCAAGCCCTCACAGGCATCCGCATGGAGTTCGAAGGCGACACGCTACGCTTGGTGGCGACCGACACGCACCGCTTAGCCGTGCGCACAGCGCGTATCGACTCAGGCGCAGGCGAACCCACCAGCGCAATCGTGCCCCTGAAAGCCATCCAGCTGGTGCATAAAATCCCCACCGCTGAGACCGTCACGCTGCGACTGGGCGCGCATCGCGCCGCGTTCATCGGCGAGAACGCCGCCGTCTACACCCAGCTCATCGAGGGGCAGTACCCCAACTACCAGCGCGTCATCCCGCAGGAGCACAGCCGTAAGTGGACGCTGATGGCGCAAGATTTCCGCAACGCGCTGCGCCGCGCATACCTCGTGGCGCGCAGCAACTCGAACAAGGTCTACCTGCGCACCGACGGCGAGAAGCTCGTCATCAGCGCACAAGGCGATGTCGGCGAGGCGACCGAGCGCGTAGACCTCATCCGCGAGGGCGACGACCTCGAAATCGCCTTCAACGCACGCTACATTCTGGATGTGTTGGATGTGGTCAAGGGCGAGGGCGTCGTCATCGAACTCACGGAAGCGCTGCGACCCGCGGTGTTCAAGCCTGCCGAGGCGGACGACTACCTGTGCGTGATTATGCCGATGGCGCTATAATAGGGAACGAACCATGCAACCCATCACACGGCGTGCGTTTCTGGAGCAATCGGGCAAGGCGGTTCTGGGCGCGACGGCAGGGCTGACGGTACTGCGCAGCTGGAGCCACAGCCCCAACGATACTATAGGCGTCGCGATTGTCGGGCTGAACGGACAGGGCAAGACCCATATGCGCCAGTTCAGCGAGATTGAGGGCGTGCGCATCGTGGCGCTGTGCGATGTGGACGAGCGCGTGCTGCAGCAAGCGGGCGCGATGGTCGAACAGCGTACGGGCGCACGCCCTACCCTCTACACCGACCTGCGCCAACTGCTGGAAGACAAAACGGTCGACGCACTCTCCACCGCCACCCCGAACCACTGGCACGCGCTGCTGACTATCTGGGCGTGTCAGGCAGGCAAGGATGTCTATGTAGAAAAACCCGCCTGCTGGGGCTTCCACGAAGGCGAGAAGATGATCGAAGCCGCCCGAAAATACAACCGCATCGTGCAGGTGGGACATCAGACGCGCTCCGACCCCGTTACGCGCCTCGCCGTGCAACGCGCATGGGCAGGCGAAATCGGCGCAGTCTACATGGCGCGTGGACTGTGCTACAAACCGCGCGGACCGATTGGAATCCAACAAAACGCCGACCCGCCCCCATGGCTCCACTGGGAGCTGTGGCAAGGTCCCGCCGAGCGACGCCCGTTCAACCCGAACTATGTGCATTACAACTGGCACTGGTTCTGGAACTACGGCAACGGCGACTTGGGCAATCAGGGGGTGCATCAGGTGGACATCGCGCGTTGGTTTCTCAACAAACGCTACCCTATCAAAGTGCATTCGGTTGGGGGGCGATACGGCTACACCGATCAAGGCGAGACGCCCAACACGCAGATTGCCACCTTCGAGTACGAGGACGGGACCGTGCTGGCGTTCGAGGTGCGCGGGCTGTTCACCAACGACGAGCAGGGCGCGAAGATTGGCAACTTGGTGTACGGTTCGCTGGGCTACATGTCGTCGGGCGATGGGTACAAGCCGCGCCGCAGCCCTCAAGAAGAGCTGCCCGAACGGGAGACCCCCCAACGCCCTGAGTTGAACGGCACGGGCGAGCCGAACCACTATCGGAACTTCCTGCAAGCCGTGCGCAGCCGCCGCGTCAGCGACCTCCACTGCGATGTGGAAGAGGGCGTCATCTCCGCGCAGCTGGTGCATCTGGCGAACATCGCCTACCGACTGGGACGCTCGCTGCGCTTCGACCCCGCCCGCAAGCAGTTCGTAGGCGACCGCGAGGCGAACGCCATGCTCAAACGCGCTCGACAGCCCAAAGGGTTCGAGATTCCAGAGAGAGTATAGCGCGACGCCTCGTGAAGTGTGCTGCAGCGCCCCGCCGTGCCGTGCGCCGTTGGGGTCGCGAACCCCAGGTTCCTTTTTGGGAGGTTCGGCTCGCCTCGCGATTCGTCGCGTGCGCGACGCTGCCACTTAGCCAAGCCGTCGCTCCCTGCCACAATCGGCGACGGTTCGATCCACCTCGGGCGTCACGCACACGGCAGGATAAAAGATTATACCCGATTGCGAACGGGTATAATCCATCTATGCCGCAGACGCCGCCGATTGCAGGAGAGCCAATCGCGCCCGACACCGAGTTGCACTTCTCCGAGCACTTCGCGTGTCCTGACTGTGGGGTCAGCCTCGGCGAGCTGGAGCCACGCAACTTCTCGTTCAACAGTCCCTACGGCGCGTGCCCCGAATGCACTGGGCTGGGCACAAAAACCGAGTTCGACCCCGAGCTGATTGCGCCCGACCGTAGCCTCTCGATTAGGCAGGGCGCGTTGCGCCCGTTCGTCAAGCGCGACGGCGAACTCACCGATTGGCGACTGGCGATGCTGGACGGCGTCGCGAAACGGCTCGGCTTCACGGTGAATACTCCCCTGCAAAACCTTACGCCCGAACAGTTCCACGCTCTGATGTACGGCACGAAGGGCAATGTCACGGTGGAGCTCCGCAACCGCTGGGGGCGCACGCGCTACATCGACACCGAGTTCGAGGGCGTCGTGAACATCCTCAAGCGTCGCTACGAGGAAACCGAGAGCGAATACATCAAACAAGAGCTGGAGCAGTATATGGCGACGCGCCCGTGCCCTGTGTGTCAGGGCAAGCGGCTCAAGCCCGAAAGCCTCGCCGTCACAGTTGGAGATAAGAACATCGCAGAGGTAACGGCGATGAGCATCGAGGAGGCGGCGCGCTGGTTCGACGCATTAGAGGCGCAACTCACCCCGCGCGAACGCGCCATCGCCGAGCGCATCCTTAAGGAGGTGCGCGCCCGTCTCAAGTTCCTGCTCGATGTCGGATTGGGCTACCTCACTTTAGACCGCTCGGCGACCACGCTCTCAGGCGGCGAGGCACAACGCATCCGACTCGCCACCCAAATCGGCTCAGGGCTGATGGGCGTGCTGTATGTGCTGGACGAGCCCAGTATCGGACTGCACCAGCGCGACAACCAAAAGCTCATCCATACACTGCAACGCCTGCGCGACTTGGGCAATACCGTGTTGGTGGTGGAACACGATGAGGAGACCATCCGCGCCGCCGATTGGGTCATCGATCTCGGTCCGGGCGCAGGCGAACATGGCGGCGAGGTCGTCGTCGCAGGCACAGTGCAGGATGTCATCAACTGTCCCGACAGCCTCACAGGGCAATATCTATCGGGTCAGCGACGGATAGAGGTTCCTGCAACGCGCCGCCCGCCGCGCCCCGAACGCTGGCTCACGATATACGGCGCACGCGCCAATAACCTCAAGAACCTCACTGTGCGCATTCCGCTGGGGCTGTTCGTGTGCATCACGGGCGTCTCCGGCTCAGGCAAAAGCACCCTCGTCCAAGAAACGCTCTTCCCGCGCCTGATGTACCATGTGTACGGCGCGCGACGGCTCTGGGGCGAACACGACCATGTCGAGGGGTTGCAGTTCGTAGATAAAGTCATCGACATCGACCAGTCGCCGATTGGGCGCACCCCGCGCAGCAACCCTGCCACCTACACGGGCGTATTTGACCCCATCCGCGAGCTGTTCGCAGGCACACCCGAAGCGCGCGCTCGCGGCTACCAACCCGGCAGGTTCAGTTTCAATGTCAAGGGCGGACGCTGCGAAGCCTGTCGCGGCGACGGCGTGATTAAAATCGAGATGCAGTTCCTGCCGGATGTCTATGTGCCCTGTGAGGTCTGCAAGGGGCGTCGGTACAATCGCGAGACGCTGGAAGTCAAGTTCAAGGATAAGACCATCGCCGATGTGCTGGATATGACCGTAGAGGAGGCGTTGGCGTTCTTCGCGCCGTTCCCCGCGATTGCCCGCAAGCTGCAGACCCTGTATGATGTGGGGCTGGACTATATTCGCTTGGGTCAGCCTGCGCCGACGCTTTCTGGGGGCGAGGCGCAGCGCGTCAAACTCGCCACCGAGCTCAGCAAACGCGCCACAGGCAGCACCCTCTATATTTTGGACGAGCCGACCACAGGGCTACACTTCGAGGATGTGCGCAAGCTACTGGGCGTGCTACACCGACTGGTCGACGCTGGCAACACGGTGCTTGTGATTGAGCATAACCTCGATGTGATTAAGACTGCCGACTGGATTATCGACTTGGGTCCTGAGGGAGGCGACGGGGGCGGCTTTATTGTGGCGGAGGGCACGCCTGAGACGGTTGCAGCGTGCGAGCAGAGCTACACAGGTCAGTTTTTGCGCTCTGTGTTGGCGGACGCGCCTGCTGGCGTGTAAGCCGGGTTCTGTTTGAGGCGGCGATCTCTCTGGGGCGTTCGCTTACGCGAAGCCTCACGCGGTCTACCCGGAGGGTCGGCGGAGCGCGTCATCCCCTCCCTACCTGACCTTGCTCCCTGTGGGGCTTGCCCAGCCGATTGCTTGCGCAAACGCTGGCGCGCTCTTACCACGCCGTTGCACCCTTACCCCTTGCGGGGCGGTTTCCGTTTCTGTGGCGCTTTCCGTCGCCGAGAACACTCAGCGCCTGGGGATTACCCAGCACAGTCTCCTGCGGAGCCCGGACTTTCCTCTCCCCCTTGCGGAGGAGCCGCCGCCCAGCCAGCAGGCGCAATTAATTGTACCCGAAAACCGCCCCAAGCGTTGCTTATGCCCAGTCTTCCGTGCGGATGCGCGGCGCGAGGCTCATGTACCGACGCGCCTCTTCGGGCGTCATGCTGGGGTTCTTGTGCGACAGCCCGAACAGTTTGAGCATTTTGTAGAAGGCGTCGGTGTTGCGCACCAGCCCGTGAAACTCCTCGCGTCCCACGCCCAAGGCAGTTATCCATGTGTAGTCGGCGGTGTGCGAGGTGCCCGTCCAGCCGTAGCCGTTATAGTTGCTCAGGATTTGCCCCAACAAGCCCTGCAGGTTGCGGTGTTGGCGGTTCCAGATGGGCGGCAGGTTGCCCCTGAGTGCGCCTGCGAGCGCGTTCGCCTCCTCGCCGTTAATCTCGATGCCCAGCTGGTCTTTGATGACAGCGCGCACATCGTCGGCGTTGCTGGCGCTGCGCAGCTTGTTGGGCAACTCTTCAAACGAGCATTTCGCGTACTGAAGCATCGCCATCGCCTTATTCGACGCCTCATACTCGCCGCCCATGCCGTTCAACCCCGGATTCGAGTTGCCGTGGTCGCTGGTGATGATGAGCAGGGTGTCGTTGCGCTTCGCGAAGAACTCATAGGCGACCTCGACGGCGTCATCAAACGCCAGCTGGTCCCACATAATGCCCGCCGCGTCGTTGCCGTGCGCAGCGTGGTCCACACGCCCGCCCTCCACTTGCAGCAGGAACCCGTTCGGCGCATCGCCCAGAATCTCCAGCGCCTTGCGCGTCATCTCGGCAAGCGTGGGCACATTGCGGCGCAACTCGTCGGAGTTGATATGGTCGACAGTGTAGGGCACATGGGAATCGTAAAATAGCCCCAGCACCTTCTCAGGGCGCGCCGCGCTAATCGCCTGTGCGCGTGTGTTCCAGAAAGTGTAGCCCGCGTCTTGATAGGTCTTAATCAGGTCCTTGCCGTCCTTGCGTCGGTTAGCGGCGTAGTGGCGCAGTCCGCCGCCCATCAGCACATCGACGACATTCAGATACTGCGGGGCGATATCGTCCTCATCGTCGCGTCGGGGTTGCACGGCGGCGAAGCCAGCAGGGGTGGCGTGCGTGATGCGGGTGGTGGTCACCAAGCCCACTTTCTTGCCCGCCTGCTTGACAATCTGCGCAATCGGGGTGAGGCGCGTGCCGTCGGGCAATACATTAATCTGCCCATTGAAGATGCGACTGCCGCTGCCCCACGAGCTAGACGCTGAAGCAGAGTCGGTCACTAACGAGTTGAGCGACGCCATGTCGAAAAAGCCCAGCGTCGCCTCGGGATTCTGGAGCAGTTGATACCAGAAGGAGCCTTTGCCACGCACCAGCTTGCCGAACTCATCGGCGAGCGAAGGCACAGCTGCGCTCATGCCGTCGGATACCATGAAGATGATATTCTTCACGCGACCCTGCGAGCGTCGACGCGATTGGGCAGAGGCGAGTTTGTTGAGCGCTAACCCTGCTGCGCCTGCGAAGCCTAAGCGTAGAACCTCTCTTCGTGTGTAGCGGTCATTCATACGGATGCCTCCCTGTATAGAGTACCTGTGGAGGCGTTAAGTAAATGTTAAGTGAGGCTGTTCGAAAATCCGCCTGTTGTATGGGGAACCCCCTCCTGCAGGTTCCCCCTTGAAAAGGGGGAACCGATTTTTCTCAATTGCAGGTTCCCTCTTTTCAAGGGGGAACCGATTTTTCTCTATTGGTTCCCCCTGCTTGCAGGGGGAACCTAAAGGAGGGGGTACAAGACAATCACAGAACCACACGACAGAACACCACCCACTTGCAGGGGGAACCTAAAGGAGGGGGTACCTGCCCCTACTTGGCTATTGGCATAGGGGCGCCCTGCGTTTTGTGGATGGGCATTCTGCCAAGACGATTTTTCGAACACCCTCTTACAGGGTTGAATGAGTAGGGTATCCTATACCTCGATGGCTACCCCTGTCGGCGCACATGAGCAGGTGACGATTCTGGACTTCGGCGGGCAGTATACGCAGCTGATTGCGCGGCGCGTGCGCGAGTGCAATGTGTTCTGCGAGATTCTCCCCTACGATACGCCGCTTGCAGAGATACGGCGGCGTGCGCCCAAGGGCGTTATCCTGTCGGGCGGTCCAGCAAGTGTGTACGAACCGAACGCGCCGCGCGTAGACCCTGAACTCTTCACGCTGGGCATACCTGTGTTGGGGATTTGCTATGGGCATCAGCTGATGGCGCACTTACTGGGCGGCGTGGTCGCGCCTGCCCCACAACGCGAGTATGGACGCACGCTGCTGACGGTTGTCCACGCCGAACCCCTGTTTGAGCAGCTGGACTATCACCTCACCTGCTGGATGAGCCATGGCGACATCGTGGAGACTGCGCCGCCGGGATTCGCGATTATGGCGGAGACCGAGAACACGCCCGTCGCCGCGATGGGCGACCTGACGCGCCGCCTCTACGGCGTGCAGTTCCACCCCGAAGTGGCGCACACGCCGTTCGGCATGCACCTGCTGCGCAACTTTTTGTATCAAGTGTGCCGTTGCCGAGGCGATTGGACGATGCGCCACTTCATCGAGGAGAGCATCGCCGCCATTCGCGCGCAGGTCGGCGACGCGCAGGTGCTGTGCGCCGTGAGCGGCGGCGTCGACTCCTGCACGGTCGCTGCGCTGGTGCAACGCGCGATTGGCGAGCAGCTCACCTGCATCTTCGTCGATCACGGGCTGATGCGTCAGGGCGAGGCGGAGCAGGTGCGCACCCTCTTCACGCAGCACTTTCCGAGCCGTCTGATCTTCGTGGACGCGCGTGAACGGTTCTTGGAACGGCTCGCAGGCGTGGTAGACCCCGAGCAGAAACGCAAAATCATCGGCGAGGAGTTCGTGCGCGTGTTCGAAGCGCACGCCGACGCGATTGAACAGTGTCGCTACTTGGCGCAGGGCACCCTCTACCCCGATGTGATTGAGAGTGGCACGCGCCTCGCCGCGAAAATCAAGACCCACCACAATGTGGGCGGGCTGCCCGAATGGATGACGATGACGCTGATTGAACCCCTGCGCTATCTGTTCAAGGACGAGGTGCGCCGCGTGGCGCTGGAGCTGGGGCTGCCCCCCGAAATCGTATGGCGTCAACCGTTTCCCGGACCAGGGTTAGCCGTGCGTGTGTTGGGCGCGGTCACCGCCGAGAAGTTGGACATCGTGCGCGCGGCGGACGCGATTTTGAACGAGGAGCTCGTGCGCACAGGCTGGGCGCAGCGCGTGTGGCAGGCGTTCGCCGTGCTGCCCGATGTGCGCAGCGTGGGCGTGATGGGCGACCAGCGTACCTATCAGCACCCGATTGTGCTGCGCGTGGTGCATAGCGAGGACGCAATGACCGCCGAACCCGCCGAACTGCCGTGGAACCTCTTGCTGCGTATCGCCAACCGCATCAGCAACGAGGTGGCAGGGGTGAACCGCGTGCTGTACGACCTCAGCTCCAAACCGCCCGCCACCATCGAGTGGGAATGACGCCGCGCAACTATCAGGTATAATATCATTCAGCCTGAATGAGGGGTTGAGAGCCGATGGCGAAAACGAAAATCACTGTACGGGATTTGGCGACTGAGTTGGGCGTCTCCGCAAATCGTTTGAAGGAGATCCTGACCGACTTGGGCATCAGCGAGAAGGAAGCGCAGCAGGGGCTGGACGAGGAGACCGCGCAGATTGTCAAGGAGATGGCGCAGGAACTCGCAGGCGACCTCAAGACGCTCGTGCTGCGTCACGACCTCACGGTGCGCGACCTTGCCGAAGCGATGGAGCGACCACCCACCGAAATCCAGAAACACTTGATGGTCAAGCACGGCAAGCTCGTCTCGCCCGTGCAGAAGCTGGAACCTGAACTCGCGGAGAAGATTGCCGCCGATTTCGGGCTGACCGTACAGTGGGAGACCGCACAGCCTGCCCAGAAACCCGCCCCTCAGCCCCCCACACAGGCGATTGTCACAGGCGCGCAACCCCGACCACCCGTCGTCACAATCATGGGGCATGTCGATCACGGCAAAACGAGCCTGCTGGACTACATCCGCAAGACGCGCGTCGCCGAGCGCGAGTTCGGCGGCATCACTCAACATATCGGCGCGTACCAAGCCGAAGTGAACGGGAAACTCATCACCTTTTTGGACACCCCCGGACACGAAGCCTTCACCTCCATGCGCGCACGCGGCGCACAGGTCACCGATATCGTGGTGCTGGTGGTCGCCGCCGACGACGGCATCATGCCCCAAACCGTCGAAGCCATCAACCACGCCAAAAACGCGAAGGTGCCCATAATCGTCGCCATCAATAAAATCGATAAGCCCGAAGCCAATCCCGACCGCGTGCTGCAACAGCTCACGCAGTATGAGCTGATTCCAGAGGCGTGGGGCGGCGACACCATCTGCGTGCCAGTATCCGCCCTCACGGGCGAGGGCGTCGACGCCCTGCTGGAGATGATTTTGCTCGTGGCGGAGATGGCGGAACTCAAAGCCGACCCGAAAGCCGAGTTCCAAGGCGCGGTCATCGAAGCCAAGTTGGACAAAGGGCGCGGTCCGTTAGCCACGATACTGGTGCAACAGGGCACGCTGCGCCGCGGCGACATCCTCGTCGTGGGCAAAACTTGGGGCAAAATCCGCGCGATGTTCGACCACACGGGCAAGCAGGTCGACAGCGCCACGCCCGCCACGCCTGTGGAAGTGATGGGACTGGGCGAGGTGCCCGTGGCAGGCGACCGCGCGGAGCGCGTGGACACCGAAGCGCGCGCCCGACAACTCGTCGAAGAGCGACTTGAAGCCGAGAAGCGACCCGATGTGCAACGCCCCACACGCCGCGTGAACCTCGCCGAACTGTTCAAACAGATGCAAGAGGGCGAAACTAAATCGCTCAACATCATCCTCAAAGCCGACACCTACGGCTCCGTGGAAGCCATCCGCGACGCGCTGCTCAAGCTCGAAAAACCCGAAGGCGTCGAGCTCAAAATCATCAACGCGAATGTGGGCAACATCACCGAAGCCGACATCGATTTCGCCATCGCCGCCGACGCCGTGGTGCTGGGGTTCAATGTGAAGGTGGAATCGAACGCCCAGAACAAGGCGAAGTCGAACCGCGTCGATGTGCGCACTTACCGTATCATCTACGAGCTGCTGGAGGAGATGGAGAAAGCCCTTGCCGGGCTGCTGGAGCCTGAGCTCAAAGAGGTGGCGCTGGGCACTGCCGAAGTGCGCGCCGTGTTCAAACTCTCCAAAGGGATTGTGGTGGCAGGCTGTTATGTGCTGGAGGGCAAAATCGTGCGCAACGCCCCTGCACGGCTCGTGCGCAACGGCGCAGTCGTCCACGAGAGCAAAATCGGCACGCTGCGCCACCTCAAGGAAGACCGCCGCGAAATCGCCGCCGGCTACGAGTGTGGACTCACGCTCGAAGGCTTCGACGCCTACCAAGAGGGCGACCGCATCGAGTGCTACGAGATTCAGGAAGTGGAGCGTTAGAGAGCGTCGCGCGTCAGTAAGACTCCTCGTCTTCCCCGCCGCACCAAAAGATGTTGGGCGCATGACGCGCCGCTCCACGCTCGTAGCGCATCACCCCCGATGCGACCCTGCAAGCCGAAGAGTTGCACGACTTATACCATCCCTGTCATCCGCCAGCGTCCGAGCTGTTCCCACGGGGAGGGGAAACCGCCCTGATTGCCGTCGTGTGTGGCGGGCGTGCGTTGCGACGCTCGCATAAGCGGTTCTGCCAGCGCAAGAGCCATCCAAACGACCTCTGGAGTGTCGTCAGGCGCGGCGCGAATGGCGTGTTCCTCCAGAAACCCTGTGTGCAACGCGCCAGCGATAAACGCTGGATGTTGTAGCAGTTCAATCAGGAAGGCTTGGTTGGTGCGCACGCCGAGCGCGACGGTCTGTTCCAGCGCGTTCACTAAGCGTCGGATTGCGCTCAGGCGGTCAGGCGCGTGGGCAATCACTTTGGCGAGCATCGGGTCGTAGTGGTGCGTAATCGTCGCGCCTTCGCACACTCCCGAATCGAAGCGCACGCCGGGCAGGTGCGGCTGCCGATATACGCGCAGCTCGCCCAGCGACGGCGCGAAGTCGTTGTCGGGGTCTTCTGCGTACAGGCGCGCCTCCATCGCGTGCCCGCGCACGGGCGGCGTGTCCAACTCCAGCGGCTCACCTGCCGCAATCCGCAACTGCCAATGCACCAAGTCGACGCCTGTGACCAGCTCCGTGACGGGATGCTCCACCTGTAGGCGCGTGTTGACCTCCAGAAAGTAGAACTGACCGCCGTCGTCGGTCTGCTCGTACAAAAACTCCACTGTGCCTGCGTTGGTGTAGCCGACGGTTTGGGCGAGTCGCACGGCGGCGTCGCAGATGGCGGCGCGCGTGTCGGCGTCCAACGCGATCGAGGGGGATTCTTCGATAATCTTCTGATGGCGTCGTTGGATGGAGCATTCGCGCTCGTGCAGGTGGATGACGCGCCCGTGCTGGTCGGCGAGGATTTGCACTTCGATGTGGCGCGGGCGTGGGAGATAGCGTTCGAGCATCAGGCGCGGGTCGCCGAAGGCGTTCTGCGCTTCGCGCGCTGCGCTCTCGGCGATTTCGGCGAACCGTTCGGGCGAGTCTACCACGCGCATGCCCTTGCCGCCGCCGCCTGCGACCGCTTTGAGCAACACTGGGAAACCTATGGCTTGCGCAGCGCGGAGCAGTTCATCGGGCGCAGCGGCGTGTTGGGAGTTGTAGCCGGGCACTATCGGCGCGCCTGCGCGCTCGGCGGCGCGTTTCGCTGCGCCCTTGTCGCCCAGCAAGCGTATCACCTCAGGGCGCGGACCGATGAAGACAATCTCGGCGTCGGCGCAGGCTTGCGCGAACTCGGCGTTCTCCGCCAAGAAGCCGTAGCCCGGATGGATTGCCTCCGCGCCCGACTGTTTCGCAACTTCCAAAATGCGCGCGATGTTGAGATAGCTTGCACGCGCGGGCGCGTCGCCCAGCAGGTACGCCTCGTCCGCCTCGTGAACGAACGGGGCGTCGGCGTCCGCCTGCGAGTAGACCGCGACGCTCCGTATGCCGAGCTCGCGGCACGCCTGTATCACACGGCGCGCAATCTCGCCCCGATTTGCCACCAATACCGTGCGGAACATCGGGGCGAGTATACCACACTACGGCGCTTGCGCACACGCATCCGCATACTGCCCCGACTCAGGGAACGGAATCTTCGGGCAGAAGTAATGCTTCGGCACGGTGTGCGGACACTGGTTCAGTCGCGCACGCTCGCGTGGATGCGTCGCGCGCACCCACTTCGAGTGCCCATCGTAAAACTGGAAGTTCGCGCCGTTGGCATGCGCAATCGATGGACAGTCGTTCAGCTCGGGTCCGCCCGGACGCCATGTGATTGCCCAGAAGTAGCCGTCGTTGAGCGTCTCGCCCTCGTCGACCAGCTGCACAAACTCGCCCGGACGCTCCACTACAGGCTCAGGAATGTACCCCGCCACAGCATTCATGGAGTAGCTGAGCCTCTTCTCGCGCCCGCGCCGATCCGACGGGCAGATGTAAATGTCGGCGTTCTTGACATACGGATAGATAACTCCCTTGCTAATCCGATCCCAGTAGAATAGCCAAATCCCACTGACTTCCGAGTTGGGATCTGTCGCCCGCGTCAGTACCGCATAGCAGGGTACCCACTGCGCCTCCATACGCGAGACGAAGCCCGTCATCCAGTAGGGCCAGTCGGGAGCGCGCCACTCGCCCGGACAACGACCACTGTCCGCAGGTCCGGGATTGCGCCCGTCAAAGTCGGTTCGGTACATCACGAACGCTGTACCCAACTGGCGCAGGTTCGACAGACAGGTCGTCTGACGCGCCTTCTCGCGCGCCTGCGCAAACACAGGAAACAGTATCGCCGCCAAAATCGCGATAATCGCTATCACCACCAGCAACTCGATGAGCGTAAACCCTCGTTTTGCCATGTTATGCCTCCACTCCTAATTATACAACAGAATCGGTTCCCCCTACTGCGTGGGGGAACCGATTTGTCTCAGTTGGGTCCCCCTGCTTGCAGGGGGAACCTACAGGAGGGGGGTCCTGCACCTACTTGGCTATTGCTGTAGGGGCGCACCTGCGTGGGCGCGCTGCGTTTTATGGGGTGTGCATTCTGCCCAAACGATCTTCCGAACACCCTCTGAAAGACTTGACCCTTTGCAACAGTGTAAGATATAATTAACAAAGAGGAGTCAACTATGCGTGTGTGGCGGCTTTTCGGAGAACGGTGGTGGTTCATCGGCGTCGTTTTTGGGGTGTTGGCGCTCTTCGTTGCGCCGTTGGTGGTTCAGGAGCTGCGTCCACTGCGCTCGGAGAGCCTCTTCCAAGAGGCGCGTTCGGAGCTTCTGCGTCAAAGGTATCCAAGTTTCTCGGTGCGCAGCGCGAGCTACTATCTCGCCGCGTTGGCGCGGGCAGGCGAGTTCCAGCAGGGGCTTGCTTTCATTCAAAGCGCACCCAGCAATTTGAAACCCTTCCTGCTCCACGAATGGATTCATGGCTTGCTGGATGCAGGACATATCGAGGAAGCCGCGCGCGCCGCTCAGCAACTCGCGCCGCTGCCTAAATACTCCCCCCATGACTCCGTCGTACAGCAAGTGGATTCGCTACTTG
>CALGZO010000072.1 GCA_937934465.1 uncultured Fimbriimonadales bacterium
CCAACCCACAAGTAGCCGTTCAGGTCGATTGCTAACGCGCGTGGGAACCAACCTCGCGGGAACTTGTAATAGCGCGCCACCAACTCGTCTTGACCGAACGGCAGCATTTCGTTAGGTTGGATGCACCCGTCGCCGTTCAAATCTCGGCTGGTGTCCAACCGCCCGTTTCCGTTGTAGTCGAATGCCAGCGACCAGTTGCGCTCGTCCAAGATTTGAATTACCGAGTCGTTTCCGCGACACTCGACCCACACATTGCCGAAACGGTCTACCGTCGTCCGCGAAACAAGTCCTAAGCCGTATTGGTTTGTCATACCAGGTGGTCCGTAGTATCGTGCAACCTCTTTGTGCGTGCGAGCATCAATCTTGGAGATGGTTCCAAAGCTGTTGTTCGTGACCCATACCCATGGGTAGTCGAAGGTTTGCTCGCGCAGGAGTTTAATCTCGTCGTTGCTGATGTCGATGTTGTCGCGCTCGCCCTCTTCAAAGTCGCGAGTGGTCGTCCAGAGCTTGGAAACGATGTTTTGCCTTGTCTCCAGACATGCAGATTTGCTACAGCACATGCGGAACTGGCAGTCCAGCAACACCATCTGCAGGCAAACCTGACCACCTTGACACCCGAACGGCGTGTCGATGCGCAGGCGCACGCGCCGCGACTGACCATAGCTTAAGGGCGGGTTGAATGAGTATGGGTTGGGCGAAACAACCACTCCAGGCGTCTGCGGAAATATGACCAGGTTGCAGATGTCAGCAGGATACCAGTTAGTTAGGGTGAATTCGTGAAACACACCCTCATCAGTGCAATCTGTGCGGACATCGCTGATTTCGAAGCAGCAAGGCGGCATCTCAATCTCGATTTCCTCGCTACAGCATAAGCCTCCGAGGAAATTAAGAAGCCCGATTGCTAAGCGTACTCGCTGCCCTGTCTGCGCACCGCGAATCCGCACTGTCACGGTTGCTTGACCGAGATAACTAATCGGTGGATTGAGTACAGTGACGCTCGGCTGTACGGAAACGCCAGGCGTCTGCGATACCACCACCACATATTGCACAATTGCGGGGAACTGGTTGAAGAGAGTGAAGGTATACAGAAAATCGCCTGTGTGGGGTTCGCAGGTAATCGCACTTTCTGTGATGAAGAAGCAGCACTGAGGCAGGTCAACACAGGTTTGTACGCGACAACAGCGATTGAGCGACGCGTTATAGAACACGATGTCGAAGCACAACTGACGCTGACCGAGGTACGAACCGCTTATCACCAGATTCAGCTTGCGCACTTCGCCTGGCTGTAGGGGCGGGTCGAAAATATACGGGTTCGGCGAAACTTGGACATTCGAGGGTCCCTGAACAATAAATGCGTAAGAGACCACAAAGTCCGAGTCGTTGCGCACCACTAAGCTCCAGTTCAGGTTGCCGGAAACATCGCGCGGACAAGCGAGTTTACTCTCCAACACAGTGACGCAGCGTCCGCACGGGTCGCCTGCCTGAGAAAATCCCCTTTGCATATGGGACGCCCAGACAAGCGCAAGTATGCCCAACATCATCAAGCACTTGCGCATGGTAGTCCTCCAGTTGCAGTATACCCTCAAAGTGTTAGAAAGGCTTGGAATAACTGTGCCAATCCACTACTCAAAATGTGTAAATCTAAGGGTTGAGATATGAAAACCGCCGCTATGTACTGCCTCGTCATACAGCTATTCAATAATCCCAGCGCGAAATGCTACTATAAGTGCGCGATGTAAGCTATGCACACCCAGCTTATTGTATATATTTCGTAAGTGCTTACACGCAGTACTGCGGCTCATATATAGTTTGTGGGCAGCTTCGCTAATGGAGTCCGATTCTGCCAGTGTAAGCAGCAATTGCTTCTCTCGTTCACTGAGGCAATTTATTGCTTCATTCTGGGAAAGCACCCTTGCCGTTTTGAGATACGGCGAGATTGCCTGCATCAGTGCTAAAGTCTCTTCCTCATCCTTCAGATTCACTGAGAGATGAATGACTATTTGAGATTGCATGCTAGCGTCCTCCTGAACTCGCTTCTTATTATACTCCAGATGTGCTTGTCACGACCACACGCACGCCCCCAGACACCTGCTCCGTCCGAGAACGCCCCTGCACACCTCTGGATGTGCATCCTCGCTGAGCCAGCCAAGCCAAGAGTTGATGCCAGCGTTCGTCGGGGATGGTATGAATGGGACAGACCAGCGTGATCAAAGCGGGCAGAGCGTGGTTGGGGAGTGTCTCAGGGGCGCGGGCGTAGGTGAAACGAGGCGTGGTCGCGCAGTTGCAGGAGGGCGAGGGTGCGGATGAGCGCTTCGGAGTAGATGGGCGGGCGTCAGCGTTTTGGGGGGAGTGGATGGAGTTGGCAGAAGCGATTGACAAAATAGCGCGGACGCAACTGACGCTGTAAGTCGTTGCGCAGGTAAGTAATCAATGTGTGATGCACGCCGCCCCAGAAGCGTCGCTGCTCCAGATAAGGGTTCATGCCAGGAAATGGATTGGTCATCGTGCGTCGCCTCCGATGGAATTATACCGTTTTCACGGCTTGCTGGAGTCGGCTGTATTCTTGAGGGTTGATTTTGTTGCCTGTGTGGTCGGTACAGTAGAAGCTCAGCACGGCGCGCCCTGCCCACAGCCCGAAGCGTGCGCTGTGGATGTTCCAACCCAGTTGTGAGAGCGCGTAGGCGGCTCGGTAGAGTGCGCCCAAGTCGGGCGCGGTGTGTAAATCGACCACAGTGTAGGCTTCGGAGGCGTCGTCGTGGATTTGGAGTTGGCTCACGCGCAGGGGCGCGTCGGGGTCTTTCCCGTGTTCGTGCAGCAAATCGGCGACAGCGCGTTCGCCCAGCAACACTTGGCGCAGGGCGCGTTCCAAGATGGCGCACTGGTTCGGCGAGAGCGGGCGCGAGCGCACGGTGACGCCCAGCGTGTCCAGCGCGATGCGCGGCGCGTCCTCACGGGTCAGTACCCGCGCCCAGGCGACCTCCACATCGAATGCGTAGAGCGCGCCTGCAATCTTGCTCAACAGTCCGGGCTGGGGGTCGTCGAAGGTACACAAGGTCAGCTCGGTGTAGGGCAGGTCAGGCGCGCTGTGGAACTCCACCACAGGTCCCTCGCCTGCCCGCACGCGCTGGATGTAGTGGATGTGCAGGCTAATCTGTTCGGGGGGCGTGTTCAGCAGATAGCTGGAGGGCATCTGCTCGATATGGGCGGCGATTGCGTCGTCGGCAATCGGGTGTTGGGCGAGGGCGCGTTGCAGTCGCTTGCGCACGGCGGTCAGCGCGGGCGTCTCGTCGGGCAAGCCCTCTTCGAGCGCGCGCAGGCTACGACGATACAACTCCTGCAAGAAGCTCGCCTGCGCAGGCGTCCAGATGCGTTCGCCCACTGCTTGCGTGTCGGCGCAGGTCAGCAAGTAGAGCATCTGCAGTCGTTCAGGCGTGTTCACGATGCGCGTAAACTCGCGGATGGTCTCTGGCAGGTGCAGGTCGCGCTGGCGGGCGGTCTGCGCCATCAACAGGTGGCGGCGCACCAGAAACTCCACTTCGGCTATTTCCGCTTCGCTCCAGCCGATGGCTTGCAGGCTTTGGCGGGCGATATCCGCGCCTGAATCGGCGTGCGGGCGCGTGCAATCCACCTTGCCTGCGTCGTGGAGCAAGAGCGCGGCGTAGAGCAGTTCGGGCGCAGGCAGCTGTTCGAGGATAGTGCGCCAGAGCGGGTCGCCCTCGCCGCGAGCGTAGCTGTCCAGCAGTCGGATTGCCTGCAGGGTATGCTCGCCGACGGTGTAGTCGTGGGTGGGGTCGTCTGCGGGCAGGGTCATCAGGGGCGCGAAGGGTGGGAACGCCCAGCCCAGCACGCCGAGCCGCGCCATCGGCTCCAGCACGCGATACACCTCGCCGGGACGGCTGAGTAGTTCGCGCAGGGTCGCGCCGACGGAGTGTGGCGCAGGCGGCTCGGCAGGGGTCTCCAAACGCGCCTCAATCGCCGTGCTTAGTCCGAGTTGATAGCGTTGCGCCAGCAGGAAGCAGAGCAGTCGCCACTCGGAGGGTTCTTTGTCCAACGCGGGCGCAGGCGTGATTTGGCGGTTCACGCTATCCAGCCCGACGCCCAGCACCAGCGGCGCGTTCGCCAGCCGTTCGACGCCGCGCGCGGTCAGGCGGGCATGGTCGCCCAGCGCGGCGTAGACCTCGCGCATGAGCGTCTTGCGCTCGATGCCCAGCCGTTCGGCGAGTGCGCTCTGCTTGGTGAGCGTGAGCTGTTCGCGCGCCTCGCCGCTGACGGCGTGCAGCAGGGCGCGATAGCGTTGGAGCGCGCGTGTGGCGTGCGCCAGCGCGTCCGCTTCGCCCTGCGACAGGATGCGCTCGTCCACCAGCGTTTCGAGGACGCGCTCGTGGGGAACGCCGTAGCGGGCTTGCGCCATCCAGTTGAGTGTGTGGCGGTCGCGCAGTCCGCCGCGCCCCTCTTTCAAGTTCGGCTCGGCGCGCAGGACGCCCACCCCAAGCTTCGCCCAACGCGCCTGACACTCGCGATACCGCTCCAGAGTGAAGCCTGTGGGGTCTAAACTGCGCCAGAATCGCGCCTCGAACGCCTCCCCAAGCTCCGCGTTGCCCTCAATCGGGCGCATCTCCAGCAGCCCTGTGCGGGTTTTGTGGTCTAAGGCGTCCAAGTCGTCCATCAGGCGGTAAGCGTAGCCGACTTTGAGCTTCGCGTCGGTGTAGAACACCTGCATCATCGCGTGGAAGAGGCGTTTGACAAGCCGTTCGGTGAAGGGGTCAGATTCCTGCGCGGGTACGAAGGTGAGATCGATATCGGAGTAGGGGGCGAGTTCGCGTCGTCCGTAGCCGCCCGTCGCGAGCAAGATAATCGGGCTGATGCTGGGCGGGTTCGTTTCGCTGGCGGCGTGCGCCCACGCCCGCTGATACAGCGCGCGCAGCGTGTTGTCCAGCACGGTCGCGTACTGCGTCATCCACGCCTCTATCGGCGCGGAATCGCTGAGCAGCGCGTCGATCAGGTGTTGACGCGCTGCGACGAGCTGCTCCGCGACGCGCTCGTAGCGGTCGGAGACCGTATGCATCGGCACAGAGTGTACCTGTTATTTATCTACCGCGACCTTGACGCGCTTGCGCAACGCCGCCTGCGCCGCCGCCAGACGCGCAATCGGCACGCGGAACGGCGAGCAACTCACATAGTCCAGCCCCACCTCGTGGCAGAACGCAATCGAGTCGGGGTCGCCGCCATGCTCGCCGCAGATGCCCACCTTCAAGTCGGGACGCACCGCCCTGCCCAAATCGAACGCCATGCGAATTAACTTGCCCACGCCGTCGCGATCCAGCGTGACGAACGGGTTCTCAGGCAGGATTTTTTGTTCCACATAGTAGGCGAGGAACTTGCCCTCGGCGTCGTCGCGGCTGAAGCCGAAGGTGGTCTGCGTGAGGTCGTTCGTGCCGAACGAGAAGAACTGCGCGTACTGCGCGATTTCGTCGGCGGTGAGCGCGGCGCGCGGGATCTCAATCATCGTGCCGAACTTGTAGTCCACGCGCACGGCTTCGCGCTCCATCACCTCTTTGGCGACGCGCTCCAGATGTTCGCGAGCGAGTTTCAGCTCGTTCACATGCCCCACGAGCGGGATCATAATCTCCACATGGGGGTCGTAGCCGCGTCGCGCCGCCTCTGCCGCCGCCTCCAGAATCGCCGTGACTTGCATCTCCACGATTTCGGGATAGAGCAGCGACAGGCGCACGCCGCGCAAGCCGAGCATCGGGTTCGCCTCGTGCAACTCCTCCACGCGCTGCAGCAAGCGGCGTTTCTCGGCAAGCTCCGCCGAGTCGGGGGCGGTGATTTCCAGCTGCGCCACTTCGCGGATTAAGTCTTCATAGCGCGGCAGGAACTCGTGCAGCGGCGGGTCAATCAGGCGGATGGTCACGGGCAGCCCACGCATCACCTCGAAGATTTCGAAGAAGTCATGTCGCTGGAAGGGGAGCAGGCGGCTGAGGGCGTCGCGTCGCTCCTTCTCGGTTCTGACCAATATCATCTCCTGCATAATCGGGAGCCGTTGCTCGCCGAAGAACATATGCTCGGTGCGCGCCAGCCCGATGCCTTCCGCGCCGAATTCGCGGGCTTTGGCGGCGTCGTGCGGGTTATCGGCGTTGGCGCGCACGCGCAATCGCCGAAACTCGTCCGCCCACTGGAGCAACAGGTGCAGTTCGTCGCTCATTTCAGGCGCGACTGTGGGCACTGCGCCTTGGTAGACCTTGCCCGTGCTGCCGTCGATACTGATGAAGTCGCCCTCGCGCAGGGTAATCTGTTCGCCGTTCACCTCGACGGTGAACAGGTTCTCGTGTTCGTCGACGCTGATGGCTTCGCAGCCTGCCACGCATGGGATGCCGAATCCGCGCGCGACGACGGCGGCGTGGCTGGTCATTCCCCCGCGCGCGGTTAGAATGCCCTTGGAGGCGAGCATGCCGCCCACATCGTCGGGGTTAGTTTCGGGGCGCACGAGGATGACAGGTTCGGTTTTGCCCTGCTCCATCGCGCGTTTGGAGTCGAACACGGCGCGTCCGCTCGCAGCGCCGGGCGATGCGCCCAGCCCCTGCGCCAGCAAGGGATACTCGCCTGTCGCCAACGCGGCGTCGTCCAAGTGGGGATGGAGCAGTTGGTCTAAGTGGCTCGGTTGCACGCGCAGGATTGCCTCGTCGCGTCCGATAAGTCCCTCGTGCGCCATGTCGACGGCGATTTTGACGGCGGCGCGCCCCGTGCGCTTGCCCACGCGACACTGCAACATCCATAGCCGTCCGCGCTCCACCGTGAACTCCAAGTCCATCATGTCGCGGTAGTGGCGCTCCAGTTGCTCGGCGATTTCGAGGAACTGTTGATACACTTCTGGCATTCGCTCTTGGAGTGCGCTCAGAGGCAGCGGAGTGCGCACGCCCGCCACCACATCCTCGCCCTGCGCGTTGGGCAGGAACTCGCCGTACAGCGCGCGCTCGCCTGTGGATGGGTCGCGCGTGAACGCCACGCCCGTGCCCGAATCGTCGCCCATGTTGCCGAACACCATCGCCTGCACATTGCACGCCGTACCCAAGTCGTGCGGGATTTTCTCGCGCTCGCGGTAAATCACGGCGCGCTCATTGTTCCACGAGCGGAACACCGCCTCAATCGCCATCTCCAACTGCTGATAGGGGTCTTCGGGGAACTCTTTGCCCTGCTCGCGCACAATCTGTTTGAACTCGCTGACCAGATCTTTGAGCGCGTCGGCAGGCACTTGGGTGTCTTGCTTGACGCCCAGCCGATGCTTGAGCGCGTTGAACCGCTCCTCGAATAGTTGCTTGGGGATGTCCATCACCACATCGCTGAACATCATCACGAATCGGCGATAGGCGTCGTACACGAAGCGTGGGTTGTTGGTGAGTTTAATCATGCCCTCGGCGGTAGCGTCGTTCAAGCCGAGATTGAGGATGGTGTCCATCATGCCGGGCATGGAGAACTTTGCGCCCGATCGCACGGAGACGAGCAGGGGGTTGCTGGCGTCGCCGAACTTTTTGCCCACGCGCCCTTCCACAATCTGCATCTTTTCGCGCACTTCTTGCGTTAAGCCGTCGGGCAGGCGCAAACGCTTCATGTAGCCGCGACACACATCGGTCGTAATCGTAAAGCCGGGCGGCACAGGCAGTCCGATATTGGTCATCTCGGCGAGGTTCGCTCCCTTCCCGCCGAGCAAATCGCGCATATCCGCGCTACCCTCGTCAAACAGATAGACTCGCTTCATAGTTGCCTCCTCTAAGATGGTGATGGCGCGCGACGGCGGCGTCTGCATTCGCGCCCACGCCGTTGGGGAGCGAACTCACATATATATTATGGCATGTTTCGGCAGGGACGCCGACGCTGCGCTGGGGTGCGTAGCGTCAGCGTCTCGCTGACGAGAAAACGGCGAGACGCTACGAGGCTCAGTGTGTCGTCGGCGGGGACGCCGACGCTACGGGGGGGGTGTGTTGTCGGCGGGGACACTTTGCGACGCCCAAACGGGTGCGACGACATTCCTGTCGTCGCAGAATCCCTCAGCAGGACGATCCAAGTGGCTTGGACATTTGTGGTCGAGCGTGCTTTGTCAGCGGGGACGCTTTGCGACGCCAAGAATGGCGTCGCACCTGTGGCTTGGACAATCCTGTCCAAGCGAGGCTCGTCAGCGGGGACGCTTTGCGACGCCAAAACGGGTGCGACGACATTCCTGTCGTCGCGGGTTTCCTTGGCGGGGACGGCGGTGCTGCGACGCCAAGAAAGGCGTCGCACCTGGCTTGCGTGGCTTGGACAGTCCTGTCCAAGCGCAGTTCGTCGGCGGGGACGCTCTGCGATGCCAAAACAGGTGCGATGACATTCCTGTCGTCGCGGGTTTCCTTGGCGGGGACGGCGGTGCTGCGACGCCAAGAAAGGCGTCGCACCTGAGTTGGTCGTCGGCGGGACGCCGACGCTACGAACGACAGCGCACTGCACGTGCACGACGCCAAGAATGGCATCGCACCTGCGCTTGCGTGGCTTGGACATTCTTGTCCAAGCATGCTTTTTCGGCGGGGACACTTTGCGACGCCAAGAATGGCGTCGCACCTGCGCTTGCGTGGCTTGGACAGTCCTGTCCAAGCGCAGTTCGTCGGCGGGGACGCTTTGCGACGCCAAGAATGGCGTCGCACCTGAGTTGGTCTACGCTCGCGAAGTCACGAAGGGCGTCGCACTGCCAGACGCGCCGAGGGAACTCAAAAAAAAGTGACCCCATAGCAAAACCCCCTCTCCCACGCCGTGAGAGAGGGGCAATCAGTGGGTTTTCTCCTTTAATCTCTGGGAACTTACTTCTGGCGTCGGCGAGCAATCAGCCCCACGAAACCTGTCGCCAGCGCAATCAGCGAGGCAGGCTCGGGAACCATCGCCAAGTCCTGAGTCGGATTGTTCCGATCGATGCTGCGCAGATAGTAGTAGTAGGCGGC
>CALGZO010000073.1 GCA_937934465.1 uncultured Fimbriimonadales bacterium
GCAGTCGGCGCAGCCATAACGCCCCGATTATACCTCAGGTCGCGCCAAGAGAGGTATACTGTTGTTGCTGATGGAGGCGATTCTATGGTGAATGGCAACCTGCGGAAAGGACACGCTGTGGTGTTGGGTGCAGGCACGATGGGCGGCGGCATCGCCGCGCTTTTGGCGAGTATCGGCTGGCGCGTGCATCTGCTGGATCAGGGCGATATTGCCCAGCAAGCAATCGAACGCCTAATCAAATCGGGCGCGTTTTATCAACCTGACGATGCGAAACGGGTGATTCCGGGCAATGTGGAGACCGACTTGGACTGCACCGCTGACGCCGACTGGGTGGTGGAAGCGATTATCGAGCAGATTGACCCCAAGCGTGCGCTCTGGCGTGAGGTCGCGCAGCGCGTGAACCCCGACGCCGTGCTGAGTTCAAACACTTCGGGGCTGGGCATCGCCGAGATAGCGCAGGCGCTGCCTGAGAACCTACGCCCGCGATTTTTGGGAACCCACTTTTTCAATCCACCGCGCGTGATGCGCCTGCTGGAACTAATCCCGACCGACGACACAGACTCTGACCTCACCACACGGTTCACGACCTTTGCCGAGCGGCTGCTGGGCAAGCGCGTCGTGTTGGCGAAGGATCGCCCCGGCTTTATCACCACGCGCATCGGCGTCTATGCCATGATGCAAGCGCTGGTCAGCGCGGTGAAGTATGGCATTACGCCCGAGACAGCAGACGCGCTGTTGGGCGTGTGGGTAGGTCGTCCGCGCAGCGGCGTGTTCCGTCTGACCGACTTGGTGGGGCTGGATGTGGCGCATAATATCGTGCGCAACCAGAAGGAGCGGCTGCCCGATGACCGCTATATCCAATCGCTGGAGCTGCCGCCGCTGTGGCGTGCGCTCATCGAATCGGGTAGGCTGGGCGAGAAGGCGGGCGCGGGGTTCTACAAACGCGAGGGTCAAGAGATACTCGCCCTCGATTACGCGACGCTGGAGTACCGACCGCGCACGGAGCCGAGCGCGCCGATAGACCCCAGCCTGAGCCGCGCGCCTTATGCCGAGCGGCTGACCGCGCTGCTGAACCTACCCGACCCCTACGGCGTGTTCTTCCGCGAGGCGTTCCTGCTGCCCTTAGCCTACGGCGCGGAGGTGATGCCCGATGTCGCCTACGATATCCCCTCGCTCGATATGGCGATGCGACTGGGCTACAACTGGGAGTTTGGGGTGTTCGAGACTTGGGACGCTTTAGGCGAGGCAGGGCGCGACGCGCTCGCGACGCTCCCGCTGCCGCAGGAACCCTCCACCCTGCGCATGCTGCGCAACGCGGGGCTGAAGACCTTCTACACGGCGCGCGGCGCGTCGCGCTACTACTTCGAGCCGCGCGACGACCAGGGCGACTACACGCCGCTGATGACCCCACAGTTCTTTATCAGCCTCGACCAACTCGCTGGCGCAGGCAAAGTGATTGCCGAGACCCCCGAATGCCGCGTGATCGACTTGGGGGACGATGTGGCGTGCGTGGAGTTCCGCACCAAAGCGAATGTGCTGACGCCGAGCCTGATGGAGTTCGTGGCGGAGTTTTTAGAAAAAGCCGAACACAACCATGTGGGTGTGGTGATTGGCAATCAGGGGCGGATGTTCTCGGCTGGGTTCAACCTGAACCTGTTTTTAGAGTATATCGGACATCAGGATTGGCAGGGTATGGAGCGCGGGCTGCAGCTGCTTCAGGGTCTGAGCCAGCGCATTCGGTACTGCGGCGTGCCTGTGGTCGCGGCGGTGCATGGCTACGCGCTGGGCGGCGGGCTGGAGGTCGTGTTGCCGTGCGTGCATGTGCATGCGCATGTGGACGCGGGGCTGGGCTTGCCCGAGGCGTCGGTTGGGCTGATGCCTGCCGGCGGCGGCACAACGCTGATGACCCGACGCGCCCTGCAGCACCTGCCCTTAGAAGCCGACCCTGTGCCCCACCTGCGCCAGCCGTTCCTCACCCTCGCCTACGGCAAGCGCAGCAGCAACGCCTTTGAGGCGTACACGCTCGGATTCCTGCGCGAACGCGACACCCTGTGCTGGAACATCGACCGCTTGCTCTACGAGGCGAAACAGCATGTTTTGGCGCTCTCACGCGCGGGCTACCGTCCCCCTGAGCCGACGCCGATACTTGCTGTGGGCGTCAACGGCTACAGCCGCCTGATGATGGAAGTCCACTGGATGCACCAAGCGGGGCAAATCAGCGACCACGACCGCCTGATTGCCGAGAAGATTGCCTATGTGATGACGGGCGGCGACCTGCGCGAGGCGACTCCCATGCCCGAAGAACACTTCCACGCCCTTGAGCGACAGGTGTTCATCGAGCTGTGCCAGACCGAGCGGAGCGTCGCGCGCATCCAGCATATGCTGGAGACGGGCAAGCCCCTGCGGAACTGAAGGCGGTACTTAAATGTGGCGGGATAACTTACTCCCTCCCTGCACGCAGGGAGGGAGTGCTTCCATGAGGGGGGCGCGCTACGGCGCTTCAGGCGTCACTTGGATTTTCAGCTCTTTGCCCTCGCGCACCACAATCAGCTCCACGGGCTTGCCTGGCTCCATCTTCTCGTAGAGCGCGGTGAGCTCCTCGATGTTTTTGACGCGCTGTCCCATCGCCGCGATGATTCGGTCGCCCTGCTTCAGCCCTGCTTTCTCGGCGGGCGAGTTGGGCGCGACGCCTTCCAATAACACGCCGTCTTCCTCCGAGTAGGCAGGCATCAGCCCCAAGCGCACGCGGAAACCGCTCCGCTGTGCGCGCTGACCGCTCGGCTGGGGTTGCTGCGGGCGCGTGAACTGCAACCGTTCAGGACGATTCGCGATATCGTACACCACGCGCTCGGCAAGCGCGACAATCTGCGCCTGCCCTTCGTAGTTGATTTTGTCCCAAGTGTCGCTGGAGCGGTGGTAGTCGGGGTGCATGCCGGTGAAGAAGAACAGCACGGGGATACTGCGCTGCATAAATGGCATGTGGTCGCTGCCGCCCGACGCCGACGCGCTCAGCTGGAGGGTCAGGTTATCCGTGTTGGCGGCTTTGAGGATGCTCTCCCACTCGGCGGCAGTGCCCACGCCGCTGACGGACACGCGATTGTTGGTCATGCGCCCCACCATATCGAAGTTGAGCATCGCGACGATGTTCTCGCGGGGCACGGTAGGGTTCTGCACGAAGTGCGCCGCGCCCAGCAAGCCCTCCTCCTCGGCGGAGAAGGCAATCACCAGCACGCTGCGCTTGAGTCGGTCGCGGTTTTGGGCGAGCAGTCGCGCGAGTTCCATAATCGCGGCGGTTCCAGAGGCGTTATCGTCCGCGCCGTGATGGATTTCGCCCGGTTCAGGCATCAGTGACCCCACCTCGCCGTAGCCGAGATGGTCGTAGTGCGCGCCGATAACAATCACCTCGTCGCGCAGCTGGGGGTCATTGCCGGGGATGAAGCCTATCACATTCCGCGCGGTTGCAGGGAAGGTCTCGATGGACGCGGCGAGTTCTGCGGTGGCGTTGAGGCTCGCGCTGATGGGCAAGCCCGTCTCGTGGATGCGCTTAACGGCTTCGGCGACGGTCAGTCCCAGCGGCGCGAGCAGTTTGTCGCCCACGGATGCCTGCACATTCATGAGGACGGCGGTATTGTTGGTTGGGCGTCGTGCGAAGCCCAGCGGCAGCAGTCCATCGCTATCGGGCTGGTTCACCAGTATCACGCCGATTGCGCCTTTTTGCACCGCCGTCGCGATTTTCGCCTGCAGGCGCGCGGCGCGCTGGATTTCTGCGCTCACGCCTTCCCAGCGGGGCGCACCGCGCAAAATAACGGCAATCTTGCCCGAAACATCCACCGACTCGTAGTCATCGTAGCCTGCGTTCGGTTGGGAAATGCCGTAGCCCACGAACACCAGCTCACCCTCGATTTTCGCGTTGGCGGTGGCAGTTAGGGGACGAATCGCCTCCGCAGGCGCTTCCCACACCGAGCCGCGCTTCACCCGCAAAAAGTTCTCTGCGCCAGGGCGCGTGCCGTTGAACGGCGTCCAGTCTTGGAAGTAGCCGTTCGTGCCTTTCGGCTCCAGCCCCGATTGCTCGAACACGCGAGCGATATAATCCGCCGCTTTGAACGCGCCCGGCGCAATCGCGAACCGCCCCTCCAACTCAGGAGACGCGAGATACTTCACATGCGCCTGCAGATTGCTCACAGATACATTCGAACGGTCGGCAAACGCCCCTACAAGCAGCAGTCCAACGCCTGCAACGAGTAATAGTCTTCTCATAGCGAACCCTCAGTGTGAATTCTACCCAACCTATAGACTCGGTTTCGCGGCGATTGTTCTGTGGGTGGGTTAGATGATTTGCACTTCGCGCGGGCCGCGCTGTACCTCGCCGATGAGCCACGCCTGCTCGCCTGAGATATGCAAGCTGGTCAGCACATCTTGGACGCGCTGCCGATCCACAATCAGCACATAGCCGATGCCCATGTTGAACGCGCGGTACATTTCGGCGTCGGGCACATTGCCGAGTTGCTGGATGAGGGTGAACAGGGGGGGCGTCTCCCAGCTGCGGCGGTCGATGACCACGCGCATATCGCTGGGCAGGGCGCGTGGGATGTTATCGTAGAAGCCGCCGCCTGTGATGTGCGCCATGCCGTGAATGGTTTCGCCTTCCAGCAGGGGGGTAATCGCGTTCAGGTAGGGGCGGTGGGGTTGCAGCAGCGCTTCGCCCAGTGTCATGCCCACATCGGGCAGTGGCTCGTCCAAGCGCATGTTCGCAATTTCGAAAAACACGCGCCGCGCCAGCGTGTAGCCGTTGGTGTGTAGCCCGTTGGAGGCGATTCCAATCACGGCGTCGCCCGTCTCCACACGGCTGGGTGTGGGTATCTGTTGGAACTCGGCAATCCCCACGATGCAGCCTGCGACATCCACCTCGCCAGGCAGGTACACATCGGGCATTTCTGCCGTCTCGCCGCCCAGCAACACAATCCCCAACTGCTGGCAGAGCTCCGACGCGCCTTCCACCACCTCTTGCAGTACCTGAGGCTCCAACTTCGACATCGCCAAGTAGTCCAAAAAGAACAGCGGTTTGGCGGCTTGCACCAGAATATCGTTCACGCCGTGCGCCACGAGGTCGTGCCCCAGCACGCGGTACTGGTTCATCATCCTTGCCACACGCACCTTCGTGCCCACCCCATCGATACTTGCCACAAGTATCGGTTGCCTGTAGCCGCTCACATCCAGCGCGAGCATGCCTCCGAACGCGCCCATCTGCGATAGCACGGCAGGCGTAAAGGTGCGATGCACGCTCTCCTTGATGCTCTCCAACGCGCGGTTCATCGCGTCGATATCGACGCCAGCGTCTTTGTAGGTGAACTCTTCAGGCATAGCGCGAGTATACCTCAGCGGGTATACTACAACAGAGGTGGACGATGAGTAAGGTTCTGGTTTCTACGGACTGGGTGCAGGCGCATTTAGGCGATCCAAGCATTCGCCTGATAGAGGTCGATGTCGACACCACTGCCTACGAGCAGGGGCATATTCCGGGCGCGATTGGACTGAACTGGCAGACGCAGTTGCAAGACCCCGTGCGGCGCGACATCCCCTCGCAAGCGCAGCTGGAAGCGACTTTGAGCGAGCTGGGCGTGAGCCATACCGATACGATAGTGCTGTACGGCGATAACAATAACTGGTTCGCGGCGTTCGCCTTCTGGGTGCTGAAGCTGTATGGGCATGAGGATGTGCGGATAATGGACGGCGGGCGCAAAAAGTGGCTCGCGGAGGGACGCCCGATCACAACCGAAACGCCCTACTATCCGCCGACCCAATACATCGCGAAGGCGCCCGATATGAGCTTGCGCGCCTTCTTCCCCCAAGTGCTGGAGAACCTGAACCGTTCCGAGTTCATGCTGGTCGATGTGCGTTCGCCTCAAGAGTATACGGGCGAGCTGATTGCGCCGCCGGGCTTGATGGAGACGGCGCAGCGTGGCGGGCACATTCCGGGCGCACGCAACATCCCGTGGGCGCAAGCCGTGCGTGAGGACGGCACTTTCAAATCGCCTGAGGAGCTACGGGCAATCTACGAAGCGCAGGGGATTACTCCCGACAAGCAAATCGTCGCCTACTGCCGTATCGGCGAGCGGTCTGCGCACACTTGGTTCGTGTTGAAGTATCTACTGGGCTATCCGAATGTGCGCAACTACGATGGCAGTTGGACGGAGTGGGGCAACATCGTAGGCGCGCCGATTGAACGCGAAGCGCCGACCCAAACGCACGGCGGCGCAGGTGTCGCACCCTGCCCGCAGTAGTGCGGTGGGAACTTGCTAAACACAAAGCAGACAAAAATCACCAACGCTGTTTGGGAGCAGGATGCAAATGACGGAGAGAAATGAAGAGACGAGCACTAAAGCCCTTGCACAGGGGCTTTCTGAAGCCCCTGCGGAGGCGAACTTGAACTGGTGGAGCGGAGGGGATTCGAACCCCCGACCTCTAGAGTGCGATTCTAGCGCTCTCCCAGCTGAGCTACCGCCCCACAGATCGGCATAGATTATACCACGCGCGAACCTCCGAATGCAAGAGGCAGGACTCAGCAAGAGCGCGTCGAACGCCATCCCTGCCATGACACCCGACGAACGGACGCCGAGTGTTCCGCCCCTGCTGAATGTGGGGTTCTATAACTTTGTGCTGACGGATAAGATTGTCGCGCTCGTGCGCATCGACTCCGCGCCTATCAAACGCTTAGTCCAGCAGCTGAGGCGTGAAGGTACGAAGCT
>CALGZO010000074.1 GCA_937934465.1 uncultured Fimbriimonadales bacterium
TGCGTATACGCCTCTGCCTCCACAATCCGCCCGCCAATCCAGCCCTGCGCGTCCTGCACCACCAGCCAGCAGCCCAGCAGCGCACGGGCGACCTCCACCGTCGGCTGCAAGTAAAACGATTCGCTTAGGGGCGCGCCCATACAACCATTTAAGATACCTATTGGGCTATAATATGACTATGGCGCGTTGGATACTCTTCTGGGCGCAGGTCGCGCTGCTGATGACGACGCTATGGGCGCAACCTGTAAAATATGACGGCTATCAGGTCTGGCGCATTACCGTACAAACGCCCCAGCAGCTCCAGCAGATTCAGAGCATGGCGCGCGATGTGTGGCGCGTGCTGGGCAGCACGATAGATGTGTGCCTCTCGCCTGAGGAGCAAATCGCGCTGCGCAAGGCGGGCTTCACAGGCGCGGTGCTAATCGACGATGTCGGCGCGCGCATCCGTCAGCAGGCGAGCGACTTCTCGCCCCAAGATGGCAACCTGTTCACACGCTACCTGACGCTGGACGAAATCTACGCCGCGATGCGCCAACTTGCCAATCAGCATCCACGCCTCGTGCAGATGTTCGAGATTGGCAGATCGGTGGAGAATCGCCCGATTTATGCCTTGCGCCTCACGAAAGACCCCCGACGCGCACGGGTCTACCGCGACCGCCCCCAAGTGGTGATTAACGCGCTTCAACACGCCCGCGAGTGGATTACGCCCCCCGTCGCGCTCTACCTCGCCTACCGTATGGTCGCCGAGTACGACACGGATACGCGCGTGCGCGAGTATCT
Source organism: uncultured Fimbriimonadales bacterium (assembly GCA_937934465.1). GTDB lineage: Bacteria > Armatimonadota > Fimbriimonadia > Fimbriimonadales > GBS-DC > GBS-DC. The sequence goes on from CALGZO010000074.1 coordinate 781, forward strand.
CGATCGGCTGGAGGTTTATGTGATACCTGTGGTGAACCCCGACGGGTATGTATACACACACACGACGAATCGCCTCTGGCGCAAGAATCGCCGCTACTTGGGGCGCGGTTTCTTTGGGCAGCCTATTTACGGCGTTGACCTGAATCGCAACTGGGCGTATGCGTGGGGCGGTCAGGGCGCCAGCAGCAACCCCTCCAGCGACACCTATCGGGGCGAGCGTCCATTCTCCGAGCCTGAGACCTACGCGCTGAGCCGATGGCTGCTGAGCTTGCCGATGTTGCGGGCGCATGTGGATTTGCACAGCTATTCGCAGCTCATCTTGTGGGCGTGGGGGTACACCACTGACTACGCGCCGTTCGATAGCGTGTTCGAGCGGGTGGGGCTGGCGATGCAGGCGTCGATTCAGGGCGTGCATGGGCAGGTCTATCAGGCGGGTTCGGCGGCGCGCCTGCTCTATGTCGCCAGCGGCGCGATGACCGACTGGGTGTTCGCCGCGCGCGGCGCGCTCTCCTACGCCTTCGAACTGCGCGACACAGGACAAAACGGCTTCCTGCTGCCCCCAGACCAGATTACGCCCACCTGCGAGGAGGTCTACCCTGCGCTGCTGGAGCTGATGCGCTGGACGCTCCGACGCGATTGGAGCGAGTAGCGGGTAGAATTAAACCGATGGAACCGCGCACACCTTCGGAAACCGAAGTGGTCCTAACCCAAATGATGAACCCAGAGCATGCCAACCCGTTGGGGAATGTGCATGGCGGCTGGGTGCTGAAGCTTATTGACGAGGCGGGCGGGATTGTCGCCTCGCGCCACGCACGCAACCCTGCCGTAACAGTGGAGATCGACTCGGTCAGCTTCCGTGAGCCTGTGCATGTGGGCAACTTGGTGCATGTGCGCGCGCGGATGGTGCGCGCTTGGCGCACCTCGATGGAGGTGGAGGCGGTAGTGGAAGCGGAGAACCCCCTCACTGGCGAGCGACGGTGTACCTCGCAGGCGTATCTGGTCTATGTCGCGCTGAACCACGCAGGACGCCCCACGCCCGTGCCGCCCGTTGTGCCCGAAACCGACGAGGAACGACGCAAGTGGGAAGCCGCCGAGCAACGCCGCGCCGAACGGCTCGCCCGACGCGAATCAACCGAACCCCTCGCGCCCTAACAACACCGCCCTCTCGGCGTTTTAAGTAGGCAGGAATCGCGCCCTGCGCCCCGAATCAGGGAACCGAGAACCATCCGTTGCGTATAGGAATGAGGTATCTGCTATGCCGAGAAAAAAAACTGCGCCTACTACAGAATCGGTGGAGCTGCCTGCTCGCAGGCAACGACGGGCAAGCAAGCGGCGGGTGGAAGTGCCCACCACGCTCCCTATCTTGCCCGTGCGCGATAATGTCTACTTCCCGAACACCTTAGCCCCCGTGCTGGTGGGGCGCGAGAAGTCGCTCCGAGCCGTCGAAGCCGCGCTGGAAATGCCTGTGAAGATGATGCTGCTCGTCACCCAGCGCGATGTAACCGTCGAAGAGCCGACGCAGAGCGACCTGTTCGAAGTGGGGGTGGTCGCCGAGATATTGCAGGCGATTCACGCGCCCGACAGCACGATGCGCATCGTGTTCCGAGGCGTGCAGCGCGCACGCCTGATTGCCGTGCAGACCGACGAACCCTACCTACTCGCACAAATTGAACCCATCCCCGCGCGTGAGGCGAAACTGACCACCGACATCGAAGCGCTGATGCGCTCCGCCGTCGATATGTTTGAGGAGATTGCCTCGCACGAACGCGGCATCCCGCCCGAAGTGGTCGCCACCATCTCGTATATGCAGGAGCCAGGACGCCTGGCAGACACCATCGCTCACTTCGCGCCGCTCCGATTCACCGATAAGCAAAAGGTGCTGGAGACCATCCCCATCAAGGAGCGTCTCGATGTGCTGGTGCATGTGCTGCGCCACGAACTGGAGATTGCCGAGCTGCAGCAGCGCATCCGCGACCGTGTGGAGCAAGAACTGGGCGACACGCAGCGCGAGTATTACCTACGCGAGCAACTCAAAATCATCCAGCGCGAACTCGGCGAGCGCGACGACCGCCTCTCGGAAGTGGAAGAGTATCGCGCCAAAATCGCGCAGGCAGGCATGCCCGACGATATCGCCGAACGCGCCCTCAAAGAGGTCGACCGACTCGAAAAGATGCCCTTCGGCTCGCCCGAAGCGTCGGTCATCCGCACCTACCTCGATGTGATGCTCTCGCTCCCATGGCAACAGCGCACCGAAGACCGCATGGACATCAACGAGGCGGCGCAAATCCTCGATGAAGACCACTACGGTCTTAAAAAGGTCAAAGAGCGCGTGCTGGAGTTTCTGGCGGTGCGCAAACTCTCTGGCTCGCTCAAGGGTCCAATCCTCTGCTTTGTGGGACCGCCGGGCGTGGGCAAGACCTCGCTCGGGCGATCCATCGCGCGTGCGCTGGGACGCAAGTTCATTCGCGTCTCGCTGGGCGGCGTGCGCGATGAAGCCGAAATTCGCGGACACCGACGCACCTACATCGGCGCGATGCCCGGACGCATCATTCAGGGGCTACGCCAAGCGGGCACACGCAACCCCGTGTTCATGCTCGACGAAATCGATAAACTTGGCTACGACTTCCGCGGCGACCCCACCTCCGCCCTGCTGGAAGCGTTAGACCCCGAACAGAACGACAAGTTCTCCGACCACTATCTGGAGGCGCCGTTCGACCTGTCGGATGTGATGTTCATCACGACGGCGAACACGCTGGAGACCATCCCGCCGCCCCTGCGCGACCGCATGGAGATTATCTCGTTCTCTGGCTACACGGAAGACGAGAAGCTCCACATCGCACGCGACTATCTGATACCGCGCGTGCTGGAGCGGCACGGGCTAACGCACGAACATCTGCAGATTACTGACGACGCGCTGCTAAAAATCATCCGCGAATACACGCGCGAGGCAGGCGTGCGCAACCTGGAGCGTGAACTCTCCACCATCTGTCGCAAGGTCGCCAAGCAGGTGGCGGCAGGAGAAGAGGTGCATGTGCAGG
>CALGZO010000075.1 GCA_937934465.1 uncultured Fimbriimonadales bacterium
TTTCGTTGCCAATCTCCTGCCTGTTTTGGTATAATCCCTTGCGTGGCAGTGGAGCGTTCGGCGCGGGACATCCGTAGGGCGAAGCGGTTGGGCAGGCTGGGCTATGCCTTGGCGCGTGGGCTGGGGCGCACCGTGCGCCTCTATGTGGAGGGCTGGGCGCCGATTGAGCAACACTTGCGGGAGGGCACGGGCGCAGTGATGGTGTCATGGCACGGGCGCACGCTCATCCCCGCGAACTTTATGCGTGGGCGGGGCGTCTTGGCGATGATCTCGCTCTCGCGCGACGGCGACATCCAGAACGAAATCTTCACACGGTTCGGATTCCGCACCCTGCGCGGCTCGACGAGTCGGGGCGGGGTGCGCGCGGCGTTGGAGGCGGCGCGCGAGGTCAGAAAAGGCGCGGTGTTAGCCTTCACCCCCGACGGTCCGCGCGGTCCCAGCGGCAAGTTCCAGCCGGGCGCGCTGCTGATTGCCCAAAAAGCGGGCGCGCCCATCTACCCTGCGGGCGTCAGCGCGTATCCGCGCGTCCTGCTCCCAACTTGGGATCGGTATCTTATCCCGTTGCCGTTCGCCAAGGCGGCGTTCCTGATTGGCGCGCCCGTGTGGGTTCCCCCAGACGCCGACAAAGACGACTTCGCCCACCTCGCCGAGCAACTCGAACAGGCGATTAACGAGTTGGAATCGCGCGCGGAAGCCATCGCGCGGGGTGCAAAGCGATGACGCGCTTAGTTTACAATCTCTTCATATGGCTCACAGCGCCGTTGTGGTTGGGGTATGTAGCGACGCGCATCGTGTTCGGCTCGTGGCGCGACCGCTGGCAAGAACGCTTCGGCTATGTGCCTGTGCCGCCCCCCTCGTCGAGACCGCGCCTGTGGATCCACTGCGTGTCGGTGGGCGAGACGCTCGCGGCGCAACCCGTCGTGCAACGCCTACGCGAAGCCCTGCCCGATTACGAAATCGTCTTCAGCACCACCACGCCCACAGGTCAGCAGACCGCCCAAAACGCCCTGCGCGACTGCGTGGACTACTTTATTTACTTCCCTCTCGACCTGCCGTTCGCCGTGCGTCGCACGCTCAGGCGCGTGCAACCGCGCCTCCTCCTGCTGTTTGAGACAGAGCTGTGGCTGAATCTGCTCGCCGAGCAGCAGCGTCGGGGCGGGCGTGTGCTGGTGTTGAACGGACGCATCAGCGACCGCACGGCGCGCCGTGCGCCGCGCCTGCGCGCCGTCTACCGCGCCATGCTCCGCTGCGTGGACTTCATCTGCGCGCAGTCGCCCACCGACGCCGCGCGCTTTATCGAGCTGGGCGCATCCCCCTCGCGCATCGAAGTGTGCGGCAACACCAAGTTCGACCAAGCGCTGCACGCCGCCGACAAGGACGCCGACGAGTGGCGAAGCGTCCTCTCGCTGCCCGACCACGCGCCCGTAATCGTGGTGGGCAGCACACGCACTGCCGACGAAGAGCAGCTCATCGCCGACGCCTATCAGCAAGTGCGAAATGCGCTGCCAGAGGCTTGCCTCGTCCTCGCGCCGCGCCACTTGGAGCGCGTGGACGAGGTGGAACGGCTGCTGCGGGCGCGCGGGTGGCAACCCCATCGGCGCAGTCAACTCCCCACACCCGACGGACAACACGCACAGGTGGTAATCTTGGACACTTTCGGCGAGCTCGCGAGCCTCTACAGCGTCGCCGATGTGGCGATTGTCGGCGGGGCGTTCGCCCCCCTCGGCGGGCAGAACCTGTTCCAGCCACTCGCGCACGGTAAACCCGTCTTCTTCGGACCGCATACCCACAACTTCCGCGATATTGCGCACCTCGCACAGGCGGCAGGCGTTGGCTTCGAGGTACAGACCGCCGAGCAACTCGCTGAGGGCATCCTGCGTCTGCTGAGCGACCCCAAACGGCGCGAGCAAATTGCCCAACACGCCGCCGCGCTCATCCAGAACCACCAAGGCGCAGCCCAGCGATGCGTGGAGCAAGTCAAACGATGGCTGCAACACCACTGAAAGCTGTTCCCGATAAGCAATCGCAAGCATCGGATAGATAAAACGGACGGCTTGCAGGGACGCGGCTTGGGGTATACTACGCGCTGAGGGAGTGTGAACGATGAACTTCTTAGACAATCCGTTTTCAACAACAGGCATCGCGGTTATACTGTTCGTGATTGTGGTGTTGCGGGCGTCGCTGCGGGTGCTGCCAGAATGGGAGCGCGCGGTGGTGTTGCGCTTGGGACGGTTTCAGGCGGTGAAGGGACCGGGCATCATCTTTCTGATACCGATTATCGACACGGCGCGGATTGTGGACACGCGCATCGTGACGATGAATGTGCCGCGCCAAGAGGCTATCACCAGCGATAATGTGTCGGTGAGTGTGGACGCGGTGGTGCTGTTCAAGGTGATGGACCCGCGCGACGCCGTCGTGCAGATTACCGATTATATTCAAACGGCGAGCTTGATTGCTCAGACCACTCTGCGCAGCGTGATTGGTCAAGCCGAGCTGGACGACCTGCTGGCGCGACGCGATAAGATTAATCAGCAGCTCCAGTCGATTATCGACGAGCAAACCGAGGCGTTCGGGGTGAAGGTGACCAGCGTGGAGGTGCGCGATGTGATTTTGCCTGAAGAGATGAAGCGTGCGCTGGCGCGTCAGGCGGAGAGCGAGCGCGAGCGACGCGCGAAGATTATCGCCGCCGAGGGCGAGTATCAGGCGGCGGAGAAGTTGGTGCAAGCCGCGCAGATGATTGCGCAACAGCCATCGGCGCTGCAACTGCGCTACCTGCAGACGCTGGCGGAAATCACAGGCGAGCGCAACACAACTGTGGTGTTCCCCATCCCGATGGACCTAATCCGCCCGCTGATGGACGGCGCACTTCAATACAACGCGCCCCAACCGCCGTCTAAAACCTAAGCAATTTGCCAGATAGCGTGGGAACCTTCGATGTGCTATAATTCGCCATATAGCACAGGCTATCATTGACACTCTTAGCGAGGAGCGAAACTATGAACTGGGAGCAAGCCTATCGCGAGCTGCTGAAGCAGTATAACCAGGTAAAAACAGAGTACGAACGCGCGGTGCAGCGGATTAATGAGCTGGAGAGCCAACCGCGCAACGGGGCGTCTGCTGCCGCGAAAGCGCCCGATGTGGTCGCCGCCGATGTCGCCAGCCCTGCCAACTACGAGGCGACGCTCAAACGCCTCGTGAGGCAGATTGGCGCAATCCTGCAGGCGGAGAAGGTCGTGTTCATGCTACACGACCCCGAAGAGGGCGAACTGCGCGCCTACCCGCCTGCCTACGGCATGACCGACGACGAAATCCGCTTGCTGCGCCTACGCGCGACGCAGGGCGTCTCAGGCGAGGTGTTCCGCGAGGGTAAGCCGATCATCGTCCACGACGCGCTCACCGACCCACGCACCACCAAAGAGCATGTCGCCATGCTCCACATCCGCAACCTCGTGTGTGTGCCGCTCATCTTGGAGAAGCGCGACGAGGAGAACCGCGTCATCGACCGGCAGACGATAGGCGTGCTACATGCCTTCAACAAGCAGCGCGGCGGACACTTCATCGACGAGGATGTGCGCCTTTTGGAGCGCATGTCGCGCAACGCCGCCGCCGTCATCGCAGGTATGCGCCTCTACCAAGCCATCCTCGAAGAGAAAGAGGAACTCGTCCACACCATCGAGAGCCTGCGCGCCGGGCTGATACTGGTGCATCATAACGGGCGTATCAACCAGATGAACGCCGCCGCGCGTCGCGTGTTCGGACTGGGACCCGATGTGCTGGGCAAAAACTACACTGACATCATCAATAACGAAGTGATACGCAACATGATTCGCACTGCCCTGGAGGAAGAGAAAGAGGGCGAACTCGTCGAGATTACCGTGCAAATCGACAACAAGGAGCATATCTACCAAGTGCAAAACGCTATCGTGCGCGGTGAAGACCAGAAGCCGATGGGAACAGTGATGATTTTCAACGACATCACCGACATTCGCAACTTGGAGCGCATGAAGTCGGCGTTCGTGGCGACCGTCTCGCACGAGCTGCGCACCCCCCTCACTGCAATCAAGGGCTTCGTCTCTACCCTGCTGATGGACTCAGATGACGCCTTCCCCCCAGAAGAGCGACGCGAGTTCTACTCAATCATCGACCAAGAGACCGACCGCCTCACGCGCCTTATCAACGACCTGCTCAACATCGCGCGTATCGAGGCAGGCGAGTCGCTCAAGCCTGTCTACAAGGAAGTTGACTTTTACCGCCTGTCGCAGAAAGTGGTGATGATTCAGCGCCAAGCGACCAACCGCCACACGATTATCCACGAAGTGCCCGAAGACATGCCCAAAATCATCGCCGACGAGGACAAGGTGGACCAAATCCTCACGAACCTGCTCAGCAACGCGATTAAGTATTCGCCCAACGGCGGCGAAATCCGCGTCAAGGCTTGGGAAGAGGACGCCGACCACATCATCTTCTATGTCTCCGACCAAGGCATGGGCATTCCGAAGGAGCACCTGACGAAGGTGTTCGAGAAGTTCCACCGCGTGGACAACACCGACACGCGCAAACAGTACGGCACAGGGTTGGGACTGTACCTCGTGAAGCACTTGGTGGAGGCGATTCACGGCGGGCAGATATGGGTCGAGAGCGAGGTGGGCGTCGGATCGACCTTCTATGTGCGCTTGCCCAAAATCCCGCCTGCCGTCAAAGAGGGTAAAGAGCAGGTTGAGAAATGACCCTGCGCGTGCGCATCACGCAGGAACCCGATGCGACCGATCTGCCCCTGCCGAGCTACCAGACGGACGGCTCGGCAGGGGTTGACCTTTACGCCGCGGTGAAGAAGCCCATCACCCTGCAGCCCGGCGAGCGCGCTCTCGTGCCGACGGGCATCCGTATCGCCCTGCCCCAAGGCTACGAGGCGCAGGTGCGCCCACGCAGCGGACTGGCAATTCGGCACGGAATTAGTCTGGTAAACGCCCCAGGCACCATCGACAGCGACTATCGCGGCGAGATTCAGGTAATCCTCATCAACTTGGGACAGCAGCCGTTCACGATTCAGCGCGGCGAACGCATCGCGCAGATGGTGATTGCCCCCGTGACTCGCGTGGAGTGGGAGCAGGTCAGCGAACTGCCCCCTACAACGCGCGGCGACGGCGGCTTCGGGCACACAGGACGATAGCCCCCCTTGACAACACCCCACCCCTTTGGGGTATCCTAAAATTAGCACTCAAGCCTTGAGAGTGCTAAATTTAGGTTCAAATTCAGACCCTAAGGAGGTGATTTGCGGATGACTTTCAGACCGCTTAATGACAAGGTTGTGATTGAGCTGCTGGAGGAGGACGAGAAGACCGAGGCAGGCATCATCCTGCCCGACACCGCCAAGAAACGCCCGCAGGAAGGCAAGGTCGTCGCTATCGGACCCGGACGCTTGCTCAACACTGGTGAACGCGCGCCGATGACCGTGCAGGTCGGACAGCGCGTCGTCTTCTCCAAATACGCTGGCAGTGAGTTCGAGTACGAGGGTAAGAAGTACCTCATCCTCGATGAGGATCAAATCTACGCAATTCGCGAACACTAATTACAGGAGGTGTAAACTATGCCTGCAAAGATGCTGAAGTTCGAAGAAGAGGCTCGACGCGCCCTCGAGCGCGGTGTGAACAAGGTCGCCAACGCGGTAAAGGTGACCCTCGGTCCGAAAGGGCGCAATGTGGTGCTGGATCGCAAGTGGGGCGCGCCCATCATCACCAAAGACGGCGTGACCGTCGCCAAAGAGATTGAGCTCTCCGACCCGTGGGAGAATATGGGCGCGCAGCTGTGCCGTGAGGTCGCGTCCAAGACCAACGATGTGGCGGGCGACGGCACGACCACAGCCACTGTGCTGGCGCAAGCGCTGGTGAACGAGGGTATGCGCTATGTGGCGGCAGGCGGCAACCCGATTGCACTCAAGCGCGGCATCGAAAAAGCCGTCGCCAAAGCCGTCGAGACCATCAAGGAACACGCCATCCCCGTGACCGAGCGCGAACAGATTGAGTATGTCGCCACCATCGCGGGCAACGACCCCGAAATCGGCAAGATGATTGCTGAAGCGATGGACAAAGTCGGCAAGGACGGCGTGATTACCATCGAGGAGTCCAAAGGCACGCAGACCACCCTCGAAATCGTGGAGGGCATGCAGTTCGATCGGGGCTACATCTCGCCCTACTTCATCACCGACCCCGAGCGCATGGAGGCGGTGTTGGAGGACGCGCTTATCCTAATCCACGAGAAGAAGATTAGCTCAGCGCAAGACCTGCTGCCCGTGCTGGAGCGTGTGGCGCAAGCGCGACGCCCGCTGCTGATTATCGCCGAGGATGTGGACGGCGACGCGCTGGCGACGCTGGTGGTGAACAAGCTGCGCGGCGTGCTGCAGGTCGCTGCCGTGAAAGCTCCCGGCTTCGGCGAGCGACGCAAAGCGATGCTTGAGGATATCGCCATCCTGACTAACGGGCGGTTCATCTCCGAAGACTTGGGCATCAAGCTGGAGAATGTAACGCTCGATATGCTCGGTCAGGCGAAGAAGGTCGTTATCGCCAAAGAGGAGACCACGATTATCGAGGGCGCAGGCTCGCAGGAAGCCGTGATGGGGCGCATCAATCAAATCAAACGCCTCATCGAGACCACTGAGAGCAGCTACGACCGCGAGAAGCTGCAGGAGCGTCTGGCGAAGTTGTCGGGCGGCGTGGCGGTGCTGAAAATCGGCGCGGCGACCGAGACCGAGCTGAAGGAGAAGAAGCACCGCTTCGAGGACGCGCTGTCCGCCACACGCGCGGCGGTAGAGGAAGGCATCGTGCCCGGCGGCGGCAAAATCTTCCTGCTGGCGCAAGACGCGCTGAACGGCATCGGCGACACCGACGACGAGCGCACAGGCGTCAATATCCTGCGCCGGGCGTTGGAAGAGCCGCTGCGCCAGATTGCCGAGAACGCCGGGCTGGAAGGCTCCGTGATTGTCGAGAAGGTCAAGTCGCTCGGCAAGCATGAGGGTCTCGACGCGCGCACAGGCGAATTTGTAGACCTGGTGAAGTCGGGTATCATCGACCCTGCCAAGGTCAGCCGTGCCGCGCTGGAGAACGCCGCTTCAATCGCTGGGCTGGTGCTGACCACTGAAGCGATGGTCGCGGAGAAACCCGAAAAGAAAGCGGAGCCGACGCC
>CALGZO010000076.1 GCA_937934465.1 uncultured Fimbriimonadales bacterium
AGGCTCAAAGAGGGGGCAGATGGTCTCGTCCAGCGTGTAGTAGCGCAGCGACTTGTAGTGCGCGTGAGCAGGTTCGCGATAGACTTCCAAGCGTCGCTCGGCGAGGTTCACAATCCAATATTCTGGGATGTTGGCTTGGGCGTAGAGGCGCAGTTTCAGAGTGCGGTCGCGCGGCAGGGAGGTGCTGGCAATCTCAATCACCAGCAGCGCACTCGTGGGGTGGCTGGCAAGATACGCCTCTTCGCGACCTGACACAATCGCAAGGTCGGGGATGAGTTCGCTCTCGCCAATCTGTAGGGGCGACTCGATACGCACATGCCAATCGTTGGAAACGCGCGTGAGTAAGCGATAGGCACAGCGGGCGCGCGTCGATGAATGCTCAGGTCCTTCAGGCGGCATAGGGTAGATGTCTCCTTCGATGAGTTCGTAGCGTTGGCGTTCGTCCAAGACGCCGAGCGCGCCAAGTTGATGGAACATTTCGGGCGTGAAGCGCACTCGCTGCAGCGCGTCAGGGGGCGCAGCAGGCTCTGGCGCACACGACGCCGCCAACATAGAAGGCGTGGGCATAAGCGTATTATACCGCGTCAGGTACAATTCCAGCGATTAGGGAGGCAAGAAGATGACCTTAGCAGAACGATTTGCCCGCTACGCAACGGAGCTGAATTACGACTCGCTCCCCCAAGAGGCGATTCACGAGGCGAAACGACGGATAATCGATTCGATTGCGTGCGCGTTCGGCGCGTGGCGTTCGGAGACGGCGCAACAGGTACGCGCGGTCGCCCAGCAAGTGAGCAGTCCCTACGGCGCGACGGTGATTGGCATAGCGCATAAAGCCTCGCCCGACTGGGCGGCGTTTGCGAACGGCTTACTGATACGCTACTTGGACTACAACGATACCTATCTCTCCAAAGAGCCTGCGCACCCCAGCGACAACTTGGCGGCGGTGCTATCAGTCGCTGAGGCGGAGGGCAGCTCGGGCAAGGAGACGCTGCTGGCGACGGTGCTGGCGTATGAGATTCAGTGCCGCCTGTGCGACTCAGCGAGCTTGCGCGCGCGCGGGTGGGACCATGTGAACTATGGACTGTTCTCGGCTTCGGCGGCGGCGAGCCGTTTGATGGGGCTGGACGCGACTGCGACGCGCCACGCGATGAGCATCGCCGGCGTGTCGGGGCTGGCAATGCGCCAAACGCGCGTGGGCGAAATCTCGGCGTGGAAGGGGTGCGCCTTCGCCAACTCCAGCCGACACGCCGTGTTCGCCAGCTGGCTGGCAAAGCACGGTCTCACGGGCCCCTCCGAAATCTTCGAAGGCAAGATGGGCTTTATGAAGCAGGTCTCAGGCGAGTTCACGGTGGGCGCGCTCGGCGGCGAAGACGGACGCGGATTCATGATTAACGAGACCTACATCAAGTATTACCCTGTGGAGTACCACGCGCAGAGCGCAGTGTGGGCGACGCTGGCGCTGCGCGAGCAAATCGGCGGCGACACCGCGCAAATCGAGCGCATCGAGATCGATACTTTTGAAGCGTGCTACTCGATTATCGGCAGCGAGCCTGAGAAGTGGCGTCCCCAAAGCCGCGAGACCGCCGACCACAGCCTGCCCTACATCGTCGGCGCAACGCTGATGGACGGAAAAGTAGACTTGGACACCTTCGAGGAAGCCCGCTATACCGACCCTGCGCTGCTGGAACTGGTGAGCAAGATTGCCGTGCGCCACGACCCCGCGATGGACGCACGCTACCCAGAGGGCATCCCGAACCGAATCACGCTGCATTTGAAAGATGGGCGCGCCCTAACAGAGGAGAACACCTTCCCGCGCGGACACGCGAAGAACCCTATGAGCGACGAGGAAGTGGAGGCGAAGTTCTATGTGCTGACCGAGTGGGCGCTGCCGCGCACACGCCAAGACGAGGCGCTGCAGTTCATTTGGCGTTTAGACCAACAGCCGAACCTAACGCCTTTGATGGAGCTGTTGCGAGTGGAGTAGCGGCTCCTGCGTGAGGGTTTACAAAGCCGACCGACGCCGCGATGGTCGCTTGCGCGGCGTCGGCGGATTAGTTGGAGATTATCTTCGGCTCGGAGGTGTCCGTTGATATACAATCCGCAGCCGAGTTGTAGGTCGGGTAGTGGAGACCACTTATTCGCTGTGAAGCGCGGTTGAGGTACACTTACGGCATGCATCGTCCACTGCTGTTGGCAATCGCTCTTGTCGTTGTGCGCGCAACGGCGTCGTCGCCCGCGCCGAAAGTGTTCACCGAGCGGCTGCCGGGCACAACCGTCGAGTTCGAGATGGTCTACATCCCGCCAGGAACTATCGAGTTGCCCGACCCTGAAGACCCCAAACAGACGCGCACGATTGAGCTGCAGGGCTTCTGGATAGGCAGGACTGAAGTCACTTGGGACGAGTACGGAACCTACGCCTTCAACGCCGATATTGCCGAGCAAGAGCAACAGCGTGGTGCGGACGCCATCGCCAAGCCGAGCCGACCCTACGGCGCCATCGATCGCGGCTTCGGCTACGAGGGCAACCCCGCGATAGGCATGACCTTTATGGGCGCACAACGCTACTGCGAGTGGCTCAGCAGGATGACAGGTAAGAAGTACCGCCTGCCCACCGAGGCGGAGTGGGAATACGCCGCGCGCGCAGGCGTCCTCCCACGCGAGACGCTCCCCCGCGAAACGCTCGATACGATGGCGTGGCACCTGGAGAACTCCGATGTCAAGCCCCACAAGGTGAAACAGAAGCAACCCAACGCTTGGGGACTCTACGATATGTTGGGGAATGTGATGGAGTGGTGTGTGGACTTGGAGGGCAAGGCGGTGGCGTGTGGCGGTTCGTTTATGGACAAGCCTCAGCAGGTGCACCCAGGCGCACGCGCACGCCAGACCCCCGACTGGAACATGACCGACCCGCAGTACCCCAAGAGCCGTTGGTGGCTGTCGGACGCGCCGTTCGTGGGGTTGCGCGTGGTGTGCGACGCGCCTGCGCCTTAGCCGCCCGACACCACCACATTCACCAACTTGCCCGGCACCACAATCACCTTGCGCGGAGGCTTGCCCTGCAAGTGCGCCTGCACGCGCGGACTCTCTAACGCCAATCGCTCCATCGCCTCGCGCGAAATGTCGGCAGGAACCATCAGCT
>CALGZO010000077.1 GCA_937934465.1 uncultured Fimbriimonadales bacterium
CCGTCGAACCCGCGCGTCATCGTGAACCGTTCGCCCAGGCTTGCCCGCAGGCGCATCGGGATAATCACGCGCCCCTTGTCGTCGACCGCTATCGTGCTACCGCCTTGAAACAGCGCCATCGGTGTAAATCACCACCCAGTCTCCACTGAGCCTCCACTGGGTCTCCACTGACTAATATTTTAGCACATCAAAGCAGATTTGTCAAGGGTTTAACCCCCACTTTGCCCAAGAATTGGGGGAATTTGGTGGGAATTTGCCCATATATGGGGGTTGACGGAGCAGGAATCGCGTGGCGTCAGCGTTTCTTCGTCAGCGAGACGCCGACGCCCAGCCCTAACCTGCCAATAGCCATCCCAATTCACCCCAAAAACCCCAAAATCTGGTAAAATTGCTTGCTCACTTCCCGCAGCACCTGTGATATAATGTAGAGTGTCGAAAGGAGCCAGATGCTAATAGATTCGCCCTGTGGCTCCTGAAGATAATCCACCGAAACGGAGGTATATTATGCGACGATACTTCGGTCTTTTGGCATTAGCGGCAGCACTGACGAGCGCGGCGAGCGCGAATATCCTGTGGGATCAGTCCGCCAATCTGGGTGCTGGAGCTGTTGCACAGGATTTCCCTGACTTTCCGAACTTCGCAACCTATGAGTTTGACGACTTTGTTGTGAGCGCACCTGGATGGTTTGTGACACAAGTGACCATCTATGGTGCTGAACAAGGGAACGCTGGCTTGACGACCACCTTAGAGCTCCGTATCCTTGACGCCCCAAGCGCCAACGCGAATGTGATTGCTTCGGTAAGCATTCCTGGCGCAGGGCACAGCGCTGACTTGGTGTTCGGTGACGGCTCTTCCACGCTGTTCACGCTGACACCGGGAACCTACTGGATTAGCGCGTGGGTCGTGCGTCCCTTCGGCGGCGGCGGCGGACAGTGGTTTTGGAGGCGCAACGCCAGCAACAACGGCAGCGAGCACTACTTCCACAATCCTGGAGGTGGCTTCGGGTATGGTACTAACCCTATTCCTGGTTCGACTGTGTTTGGCAGTCCATCCGATCTTGGCTTCACCATCGTGGGTAGCGTTGTACCTGAGCCTGCGAGCATGCTGGCGTTGAGCGCGGGTCTGGCGGGTCTGGTCGGGCTGCGCCGCCGCAAGAAGTAAACCCTCACCCCTAACCCCCTCTCCCACTGTGTGGGAGAGGGGGTTGATATAAAAGCTACACGCTCAGAAGCCCTTCTACGAATGTCGTGGGGTCGAACACAGCCAACTGGTCTGCCTTTTCGCCCAATCCGATGAGTTTGATGGGGATTCCCAGCTCCTTGCGAATGGTCAGTACCGCGCCGCCGCGGCTGGTGCTATCTAACTTGGTGAGGATGACGCCTGTGATAGGCAGCGTGCGTGCGAACTCTTCCGCTTGGCGGATGGCGTTCTGCCCTGCGACGGCGTCGAGTACCAGCAGCGTTTCGTCGGGGGCGCGCCCCAACGCTTTCTCTGCCACGCGATGCACCTTTTTCAGCTCCTCCATCAGGCGTGCGTGGGTGTGTTGGCGTCCTGCGGTATCCGCCAGCACATAATCGGCGCCGCGCGCGCGCCCTGCTTGAATAGCGTCGAACACCACCGCCGACGGGTCTGCGCCCTCTTTATGCTTGACAATCTCGCAGTCTAATCGCTCCGCCCAGATTTGGAGTTGGTCGATTGCCGCCGCCCTGAAGGTATCGCCTGCCGCCAGCAGCACGCGCTTGCCCTGTCGCTGCAGCCAGTAGGCGACCTTCGCGATGCTGGTCGTCTTGCCCACGCCGTTGACCCCGATGAACAGGTAGACCGTGGGCGGCGTCGCGCTTGTTGCCAGCGGCGTCGGCTCGCCCAGCCATTCGAGCAGGATGTCGCGCAGGCACTCGCGCACATCGGTTGCCTCGCGCAGCCGTTGCGCCTTCGCCGCCTGACGCAGCGCGTCCAGAATCGCTTGGACGGCGTTCACATTCATATCGGCGGTGATGAGCGTCTCTTCCAGCTCCTCCAGCAGCGCCTCGTCAACGCCGCGCCGCGTGAACACCTGCCCCACTTTGCCCAGCCAATCCTTGAATATGCCCAGTCGCATCATCTTGAATTCTACCTGCTTGCGCTATAATATAGGTATGAGCCTCACTCGTCGTGAATTTTTGAAGCGGAGCGCGGTCGCTGCGGCTGCCGCCTCGTTCGGAACGCTGATTGCGCGGGCGAACGCGCAGGAGAAGGTCAAGGTCGGCGTGATTGGCACAGGCGCACAGGGGCAGAACCTATTGCGCCAGCTGGTGAGTATGCCCGAAGCGGAAGTGGTCGCCGTGTGCGATGTCTACCTGCCGAACCGCACGCGCGCCCAAGAGATTACCCAGTTCCGTGCGCAGGGCTACCACGACTATCGGCAACTGCTGGAGCGTAAAGACCTCGAGGCGGTGGTCATCGCCACGCCGTTGCACCTCCACGCGCCGATGACGCTCGACGCGCTTCAGGCGGGCAAGCATGTGTTCTGCGAGAAGGCAATCGCCTACAGCATCGACGAGGCGCGGCAGATGTCGCAAACCGCGCAACGCACGGGCAAAATCCTACAAATCGGGCACCAACGCCACTACAACGACACCTACAATCAGGCGTATTGGCTCATCAAAGAAGGCGTACTCGGGACTATTACCCATGTGCGCGTGCTGTGGCATCGCAACAACAGCTGGCGACGCCCTGTGCCCGACCCGAAGTTCGAACGCTTGCTGAACTGGCGGCTCTACAAAGACTACTCGCACGGGCTACTGACGGAGCTGGCGAGCCACCAGCTGGATGTGGTCAACTGGTTCTTGGGCGCGCTGCCGCTCTCGGTGGTGGGCTTCGGCGGTATCGATTACTGGAAAGACGGGCGTGAGGTCTACGATAATGTGGAGCTCATCTTCAACTACCCGAACGGCGTGCGCGTGATGTATACCAGCATCACCACCAACGCCTACGACGGCTACGGCGAATGGTTCTTCGGCGACAAGGGCACGATGGTGCTGACCAACGAGACCTCTGGCTTGCTGTTCCGCGAGCGCAACGCCGAGAAGTTGGAGTGGGAGGAGGACGCCAACACCGTGCAGGTGGACGGTCGCCGCGCGGTGGTGATTGAGCCGACGCCGACGCGACGCGCGCCCCAACGCGGCGAGCAGCTCGGTCAGCAGGGGCAACGCAACGCCTACTACGCCGAGCTGGAGCATTTCCTACAGTGCGTGCGCACAGGCGAGACGCCGAAATGCACCGCCGCCGACGCCCTGCCCGCGCTCACCTGCATCCTCGGCGCAAAGACCGCCATCGAAACAGGCGCGCTGTATACCTTCCAGCCCGATGAGTTTCGGATAACCTGAA
>CALGZO010000078.1 GCA_937934465.1 uncultured Fimbriimonadales bacterium
GGCTCCCCAGCCGCCAAGTCGCCCAAGTCGCACTGAACCTCACGCAGACCGAGCAGACCGACCTGTTCCGCGTGGCGGAAACAGTGCGAGCGATGGCGCGTGCGCTGGGCGCGGAGATTGCCGAAACCGAGCTGGTGGGCGCGCTGCACGCCGAAGACGCGGCGCGCGCCTTGCAATCCGCTCTGCGCCTGCAGCAACTAACCGCGCCGCAGATAGTGCCACGCGAGTAATCGCTGCGCCATCAGGTATCATATCACTCGCCCCAACACGGAGGACACGATGATTGTTAGAGAGTGGCTCAAGAAGCTGATGGACACCAGCGAGCGCGATGTGAAACGGCTGATGCCGACCGTGCAGAAAATCAACGCGCTCGAACCTGAGTTTCAGGCGTTATCGAACGAGCAACTGAGAGCGAAAACCGACGAATTCAAGAAGCGATTACAGGATGGGCAGACGCTGGACGACATTCTGCCGGAGGCGTTCGCCGCGTGCCGCGAGGCGGCGCGACGCACGCTCAACATGCGCCACTTCGATGTGCAGCTGATTGGCGGCATGGTGTTGCATCAGGGGCGCATCGCCGAGATGAAGACGGGCGAGGGCAAGACGCTCGTCGCCACGCTGCCGCTGTACCTGAACGCGCTGCTGGGCAAGGGCGTGCATCTGGTGACGGTCAACGACTACCTCGCGCGGCGCGACGCCGTGTGGATGGCGCCCATCTACCACCTGCTCGGGCTGAGCGTCGGCGTGATTCAAGGGCAGAGCGCGGAGACCGACGAACGCGGCGGCTCGTACATCTACGAGCCAGGCTACCAGCACCCCGACCCGCGCTACCTGCACCTGCGCGAAGTCACCCGTAAAGAGGCATACGCCGCCGACATCACCTACGGCACAAACCACGAGTACGCCTTCGACTACCTACGCGACAATATGATTTACTCCGTCGACGACCTCTCGCAACGCGAACTCTACTTCGCAATCATCGACGAGGTGGACAGCATCCTCATCGACGAGGCGCGCACCCCACACATCATCTCTGGGCAGATTGAAGAGGATCTCACGATTTATACACGCGTCGACTCCTATGTGCGACGCCTGCAGCCAGAGCGCGACTATGTGGTGGATGAGAAGCACCACTCTGTCACGCTGACTGAAGAGGGCACAGAACGCCTGGAGCAGATGATGGGCGTGAAGAACCTCGCCGACGAGGTGGAACTGATGCCCTACATCAACGCCGCGCTCAAAGCGCACGGCTACTTTAAGAAAGATATCCATTATGTGGT
This sequence comes from uncultured Fimbriimonadales bacterium, assembly GCA_937934465.1. Lineage (GTDB taxonomy): Bacteria > Armatimonadota > Fimbriimonadia > Fimbriimonadales > GBS-DC > GBS-DC. The sequence continues at coordinate 1,281 of CALGZO010000078.1, forward strand.
GCGCGGCGGCGAGATTATCATCGTCGACGAGTTCACAGGACGCTTGATGCACGGCAGACGCTTCAGCGACGGCATCCACCAAGCCTTAGAGGCGAAAGAGGGCGTGCCCATCAAGCAAGAGAGCCAAACTATCGCTGTCGTGACCTTCCAGAACTACTTCCGCCTCTATCAGAAACTCGCGGGCATGACGGGCACTGCCAAAACCGAAGAGGAAGAGTTCCGCAAAATCTACGGCATGGATGTCGTGTGTATCCCCACGCACCGCCCGATGATCCGCGTCGACCACCCCGATGTCGTCTACAAGAACATGGAGGCGAAGCTGCGCGGGATTGCGTTGGAGATTCTGCGCCTGTATACCAAGCAGCAGCCCGTGCTGGTGGGCACGCGCTCCATCGAAATGTCGGAAGTGGTCTCTTCGCGGCTCGCGTTCGACAAGTTGCAGCTGCTGACTTTGGTGGAGCGCGCGCGACGCGAACTGGAGTCGAGCAAACAGGTGGATAAGTCCAAGAAAGAGGAGTGGCGCAAGACGCTGCTGATGCCCCTGAACGCCCTCTCGATGCGCCAGATTACGCCTATCCTGCGCGACTTACAGCTGCCCACCAGCCCGACCGACCCTGCCCAGGTGAAGTGGTTCCTCGAACACTGGGAACTGCCCGAAGCGAACGCCGAATACTTCATCGAGGCGATGGAACACGGCATCCCCCACAATGTGTTGAACGCGAAGTACCACGAGAAGGAGGCGGCGATTATCGCCGAGGCGGGACGCAAAGGCGCGGTGACTATCGCCACCAACATGGCGGGGCGCGGCGTGGACATCCTGCTGGGCGGTTCGGTCGCGAAGCAGGAGCCGAAGCCCGACGAAGACGCCGAACACGACGCGCCCTCCGAGCAGGAGCCCATCTCCTTCCGACGCGGGGGGAAAGTGCGCGCTGCGCCGCCTCTACCACTCTCCGAGCAGGAACGCTCTGTCGCCGCTGAGGAGGTGCGTAAACTCGGCGGGCTGTTCGTGCTGGGAACTGAACGCCACGAGAGCCGACGCATCGACAACCAGCTGCGCGGACGCTCCGGACGGCAGGGCGACCCCGGCGAGTCGCGATTCTTCCTCTCGCTCGAAGACGAACTCGTGCGCCTCTTCGCCGAGAACCTGCGCAATAGCCCCTTGCTCAAAACTTGGCCCGAAGATGAACCCCTCGAAGCCAAAATGCTCACCAAAGCCATCGAAGGGGCGCAAAAGCGCGTCGAGCTACACAACTTCTCGATACGCAAGCATGTGTTGCAATACGACGATGTGCTGAATAATCAGCGTCTGCAGATTTACACGCTGCGCCGACAGATTCTGGAGGGCAAGGGCACGCGCGAGATTGCCCTCAACTATATCGACGAGGTGGTCTCGGAGGCGGTGGACGAGTTCGCCCCACGCAACCTGCCCCCCACCGAGTGGGATTTGCACGGGCTGTACCAGCGGCTGAACACTATCTTTCCGCTGGAGTTCTTCGTCAAGCCCGACGACTTCACCTTCACACGCCACGACCTGATGCTGGACCAGGTGCGTGCGTGGGCGGAGCAGGCGTATGCGATGCGCGAGGAGCAGCTCGGCGCGGAGCTGGTGCGCGAGATGGAGCGCTACTTCATGCTGCAGGTCATCACGCGCCGCTGGGTAGAGCATCTGGCGTCGATGGAGTACCTGCGCGAGGGCATCGGGCTGCGCGGCTACGGGCAGATCGACCCGTTGGTGGCGTATAAGCAAGAGTCGTCCAAAGTGTTCGCCGACACCCTGCACGCAATCCGCAACGATGTGGTGATGTTCCTGTTCCACGCGCAGGTTGCGCCGCCGCAGCCGCGTCAGGTGGTGCGGATTGCGGGCGACGCGAACTCGCCGATGGCAGGCGGGCGCAGCGGGATGGGCGTTCAACGCTTGCCCGACGAAGCAGAAGCAGGAACGGTCAGCGCGGACGCAGGTTCGGGCAAAGTCGGACGCAACGACCCGTGCCCCTGCGGCAGCGGCAAGAAATACAAAAAGTGCTGCTACCCGAAATATGGCTGAGTGGGACGCGCTGAATGAGGCGATAATCGCCTGTTCGCGTTGCCCGCGCCTGACGGCGCATCGCGAGCAAGTCGCCCAAACGCGACGCGCCGCGTTCCGCGAGCAGACCTACTGGGGCAAGCCCGTGCCCAATTTCGGCGCGCCGACAGCGCGACTGCTGATTGTGGGGCTTGCCCCCGCCGCGCACGGCGGCAACCGCACGGGACGCATCTTCACAGGCGACGCCTCAGGCGCGTTCCTGTTCGACGCGCTCTATCGCACAGGGTTCTGCAATCAACCGCACGCAACGCATCGCGACGATGGGCTGACGCTCTACGACGCCGCGATTACAGCCGCCGTCCACTGCGTCCCGCCCGACAACAAGCCCAACCGTGAGGAGCAAGAGGCTTGTTTTCCGTACTTAGTGCGCACCTATCGGCTGATGACGCGCCTGAAAGGGCTGCTGGCGCTGGGGCAACTCGCGTTCGAGGCGTGTCTGCGCCTGGCGCGCCAAGAGAACCTACTGCCCCCCGACGCCCGCTATACTTTTCAGCACGGCGCGCTCTATCCGCTCCACCACGAGAAGTTCCTCGCGGTCAGCTATCACCCCAGCGCGCGCAACACCTACACCAAGCTGCTCACGATGGAGATGATGACCGAGTTGCTGGAGCGCGTGCGCGAACGGCTATAGAGGAAACTCGCCTTGTGTCCCGAAAATTGGGGTTGTGCATGGAAGCGAACTGATTTTTCCGCTGAATGGATGGCACAATCACGCCTCCAGCCTTGTGGAGTGTCCCAACGGCGACCTGCTGGCGTGTTGGTTCAGCGGTTCGGGCGAGCGCACCGCCGACGATGTGCAGATACTGGGCGCACGGCTGCGCAAAGGCGCATCGCGTTGGAGCCGACCGTTTGTAATGGCGGATACGCCTGATTACCCCGACTGCAACCCGGTGCTGTTTATCGACGCACGCAAGCGGCTCTGGCTGGTCTGGATTGCTATTCTGAACCACCGCTGGGAAGGCTCGTTGCTGAAGTATCGGATTAGCACCGATTATCAGCGTGCGGTCGCGCCGCGTTGGACGATGGGCGATGTGCTACACATCTCGCCCGATGAGCGGTTCGTAGAGACTGTAGAGGTTTGGCTCAAAAAGTTGGAATCACAGCGCGCATCGCTGCCTGCGCCGCTCCAAGCGCGGTTGGAGGTGTACGCGCGCACGGTGCGCTCGCACGCCAACGACGAGTTGTCGCGACGCTTGGGCTGGATGACGCGCGTACCGCCTCTGATCGAGGGCGAGCGCATCTGCCTACCGCTCTATTCCGACGGGTTCAGCTTCTCGCTGGTTGCCGTCAGCGAGGACGGGGGCGAGCGTTGGAAGCCCAGCCTGCCCATTCTGGGAGCGGGCGCGGTGCAACCCAGCCTGCTGCGACGCAAAGATGGCACGCTCGTCGCCTACCTGCGCGACAACGGACCGCCTCCCAATCGCGTGTTTGTCGCCTATTCGCACGATAACGGCTACACTTGGACGGAGGCGACCAAGACCGACTTGCCCAACCCTGGCTCCAGCGTCGCCGCAACGGCTCTGCGCACAGGGGAGTGGCTGCTGGTAGGCAACGACACCCAGCAGGGACGCCATCGGCTCGCCGTCTGGCTCTCGGACGACGAAGGGCATAGCTGGCAACTCATGCGCTATTTAGAGAAGGACGCCCCCGGCAGAGGCAGATACTCCTACCCGTGCATACTCCAGGCGCGTGATGGAACGATTCATGTGACCTACAGTTATGCTTTAGAGCGCGACGATTTACCTCGCGACGAGCGCGGACGCCCCAAGCGCAGCGCCATCAAGTGGGCGCGGTTCGACCTCGCGTGGCTCCTGCGCGGCAAATGAGTACCGCTCAAGACGCCGTCGGGCTGTACCTGACGATGTTCCTGCTGTTGCTCCTGCTGGGCTACGGCTTACGACGCGGGGGCGTGCTGACAGAGCAGACGACGGTCTGGCTGGCGCGGCTGGTGTCGCTGGCGCCGTTGCCTGCGCTGGTGCTGAGCGCGCTCGCAAAGGCTTCGCTCTCGCCCACCTTGCTAAGCGTGTGGGGTGTGGGCATAGCGTCAGTGTGGTTGAGCATGGCGTTGGCGTGGACGCTGGGCGGAGTGTTGCGTCTTACGCCGTCCACGCGCGCCCTGCTTACGGTGCAGGGCAGCATCAGCAACACGGGGTTCTTGGGCACGCCCTTGATTGCCTCGCTCTACTTGAACGAGCCGAACATCGTCGCCGCCGCCGTGACCTACGACATGGGCGTCACAAGCGTGATGATACACCTCGTGGGCGCACGGCTGCTCTCGCGCGTCGGCGAGGCGACCCACGCTGGAGAGACACAGGGGCTAAAACGCTTGGCGCAGATGCCCGTGTTCTGGGCGACGCTGGTCGGCTACGCCCTGATGATTACGCGCCTACGCCTGCCTGAACCGCTGATGTTTACGCTGGAACGATTGGGGCAGACCACCACGCCGCTGGTGCTGCTGGCAATCGGCGGGATGCTCCACTGGCAGGTACTCGGCGCACGCTGGAAAACTGTCGCGCTGATTGTGAGCTTCAAAACGGTGCTGACGCCTTTGCTGATGGTCGGCTTGCTGCGCCTGACGGGGATGCCCGATTTCGCCGCGCGGGCGCTGCTGCTCCAAAGCGCGATGCCCACCGTGATGGTCAGCTCGATTTACGCCGCGGCGTTCAAAGTGGAGCCCGAGCTGGCGTCTGGCGTCGTCGTCGCCTCTACAGTAGTCGCGCTGGCGCTACTGCCCGTGTGGATGCAGATACTCTGAAAAAAATAGGTGGAGCCTTTGCAGGCTCCACGAGAGGGAGGTTGGGTTAACAAGGCTGTGCGGTCTGCTCTGCCACTTGTGCAGTGGCAACCTTATTATAATTCAGTTTTGGGGATTCGCGGGCTGTTAAATTTGCCAGATTCAGCGCAAGGTGCGGAGCGCGACGCGGGCAGGCGCGCCGTCCGCGCCTTCAATCAGCAACGGCATGCAGAGCAGTTCGTACTCGCCCGCTTCCACGCCGCTCAGGTTCAGCCCCTCGATGATAATCTTGCCTGCGCCGCAGAGGATATGATGCACCTCAGGCTTGGGCGCGCCGTACGGCTCCACCGAGAGGTAGTCGATGCCGATGACATCGATGGCGTGGCGCACAATCCACTCCGCCGCGTCGGGCGTGAGGGCGACATGCGCTTTGTTGAACTCGGTTTCGCGCGCCCACCGCGCGCTGTTGTCGGTTTTGAGCAGCAGGCGCGTGGTAGTCGGGGGAATGCCTGCGTGTTCCAACGCATCGGCGGTAATCTGTGGATGCCCTGTCAGGTCGGCGACATAGGCATAGCCAATCAACCGCGCAAGTGGGATTTCGTGGACGCGCTTGCCCGCGTCGTTGAAGTGCCACGGGGCGTCGATATGCGTGCCTGAGTGGGTTCCGAGGCGCAGCTGCGAGCCGTTCGCGAGTGCGCCTTCGGCAATCCGCGCCACAGGGATGAGCTCGAACGGCGCGTCGCCCGGATAGGTCGGCATCGGCTGCCGCAGCGGAACGCTGATGTCGATAAGCATCGCATGGAGATTATACCGAGCGGGGCAGTTAGGACTTGCCGAAATCGTTCAAAAAATGGGAGGCGGGGCTAATTACACCTGTGGCTTGGACATTCCTGTCCAAGCATAGCTCGCAATGTGGCTTGGACAGTCTTGTCCAAGCATAGCTCGCGATGTGGCTTGGACATTCTTGTCCAAGCATAGTTCGCGATGTGGCTTGGACATTCCTGTCCAAGCATAGTTCGCGATGTGGCTTGGACAGTCTTGTCCAAGCATAGCTCGCAATGTGGCTTGGACATTCCTGTCCAAGCATAGCTCGCGATGTGGCTTGGACATTCCTGTCCAAGCATAGCTCGCGATGTGGCTTGGACAGTCTTGTC
>CALGZO010000079.1 GCA_937934465.1 uncultured Fimbriimonadales bacterium
CAATCTGGCATGGCGCACGGGGGAGAATGTGATTACCCTGCGTCCGTTGCGCGGCGCGCCGCTGGTGAGCGTCGTGCTGACGCAGGCGCGGTCTGTGCCGCTTGCCGAAGAGGCTTCAGGTCCGCTGCGCCTGCGCGTCTATCGGTTGGAGCGTCCTGCCGAGATGACCACGCCTGGCGAGCGGCTGCGTCCGCTGCGTTCGGGCGACGCCGTGCGTGCAGGCGCGCTCCTGCGCATCGATGTGGAAGCGCGTATGCCCCAGAAACTCTCGCGCCTCGACTACACCGTGCTGGAGACGCCCTTCGCGGCAGGCTGCGCGCCCTTCGACACAGAAGCCTTTCTGAACGCTTGGTGGTGGGACTACGCCTACGAAGAAATCCGGGATGACCGCGCGCTAACATTCCGTCAGTACTGGCAGCGGGGCGATAGCTATCGCTACACGCTGCTGGTGCGCGCCGAGACGCCAGGCGAATACACCATCCTGCCCGCGCACCTGTGGGGCATGTACGCGCCCTACCAAGCGCATACCAACGGCTTCAAACTGCGCATTCTGGGCAACTAAGGCTCTCAGCGGTACAGGGAACAGGTATAATCTGTACCGCTGGAGCTTGGCGCTATGGATGGATTGCCAAAAGAACTAATACTCTGGATACTGGCGTTGCCATTGGCGGGTAGTTTGTTTCACGCGCTGCTCGGCGGTTTTTTGGTGCGCACGCTGGGCGAGAAGTCGGGCAAATGGCTGATTGGCGCACTGGGCACAGGCGTTGTGCTGGGCGCGTTCGCGCTCGGCTGGCAACTGCTCCAAGCGATGCTCAAGCTGCCCGAAAACCAGCGCACAGTCAACTACCTACTCACCGACTGGATTAAAGTCGGCGCCCTCGCGATACCGATTGAATTCATCATCGACCCACTTTCGCTCCTGATGACTCTCATCGTGACGGGCGTGGGCGGGCTAATCCACCTCTACGCGACAGGCTACATGGCGGACGACGAGGACTATCCGCGCTTCTTCACTTACTTTAACTTGTTTATCTTCTTCATGCTGACGCTGGTGTTGGCAGGCAACTTTCTGGTGATGTTCGTCGGTTGGGAGGGGGTTGGACTGTGCAGTTATCTGCTGATAGGCTTCTTCTATCGGAATGCGGAGTGGAAGTCGAACACCGACGCGGCGAATAAGGCGTTCATCGTGAACCGTATCGGCGACGCGGGCTACCTGCTGGCGATGTTTTTGGTGATTGCGCTGTTCGGCACGCTCTCGTTCGGTCAGGTGAACGCGCTGGCGTTGACGGTGCTGCGCGACGCGGGCTGGGCGGCGACGGCGATTGCGCTGTTGCTGTTTTTGGCGGCGGCGGGCAAGTCGGCGCAGCTGCCTCTCTATTTCTGGTTGCCCGACGCGATGGCGGGTCCCACGCCAGTCTCCGCGCTCATTCACGCCGCCACGATGGTCACGGCGGGCGTCTATTTGTTGGCGCGGGTGCATCCGCTGCTGGAGATGGCGCCGATGGCGATGGGGATTGTGGCAGGCATAGGCGCGCTCACCGCGCTCTTCGCCGCCACTATCGCGATTGCACAGACCGACCTGAAACGCATCTTGGCGTACTCCACCGTGAGTCAGCTGGGCTATATGTTTCTGGCGTGCGGGGTAGGGGCGTTCTGGGCGGGGATGTTCCATGTCGCCACGCATGCCTTCTTCAAGGCGCTGCTGTTCTTGGGGGCAGGCTCCGTGCTGATTGCGCTGCACCATCAGGGCGATATTCGCAGGATGGGCGGCTTGGCGCGGGCGTTGCCCATCACCGCCGCGACCATGCTGGTCGGCTGGCTCGCGATTGCAGGCATCCCACCGCTGTCGGGCTTCTGGTCCAAAGAGGCGGTGCTGCTCAGCGTGTATCACGCGAAGTTGGTGACCTTCGCGCCTGTGCTGTTCGGCGTGGGGGTTCTGACGGCAGGGCTGACGGCGGCGTACATGACGCGCTTGGTGTGGCTGGTCTTCTTCGCGCCGCCCGCGCAACACGACTCGCACGAGCCGCCGCGCGAACGCTATGTGACGGTACTGAGTGTGCTGGGGCTGCTCGCGCTCGGCTCGGTCGTGTTCGGCTGGTTGCTGCCAAGCGAGCAAGCGTTCCACGAGTTCCTCAAGCCCGTCACGGAGCCGACGATACTGACGCAGGAGCAGCTCTTCTTCAGCGAGGAGGCGGGCAAGGGGCTGGTGTTTGGGATTGCGCTGGGCGCGGCGATTGTGGGAGTGCTGTTCGGCGTGGCGCGGTATCGGCGCGGGATGCCCCAAACTGAGGCGCAGCTGCGGGGCGTGTGGGGCGCGGCGCACCAGCAGTGGGGCTACGACGGCGTGATGCGCGCTGTGGGCGTGAACCTCGGCGGCGCGTTCGCGCTCATCTTGGCAGTAATTGTGGAAAGCTTGATCGATACCGTAGTGAACATCGTCGGCGCGTCGGCGCGGGCGCTGGGGGTGCTGGCGCGCCCGATACAGAGCGGCTATGTGCGTTCCTACGCATTCATGATGATGCTGGGAGCGTTGCTCTTGCTCGTGGCGGCGTTCGTGTATGGCTTGCGATAGGAGGCACTGA
>CALGZO010000080.1 GCA_937934465.1 uncultured Fimbriimonadales bacterium
CCCCCAGAACGCGACATCCCAGAGGTGCTTATCTCGACAGGCGGGCGACGCCGCGCGAAACTCTGGAGCAAGGAGTATTGGAAGCAGGTGATCGACTGGTGCGACGCGAACGGCTATCAGGTGGGGCTGATTGGCGACAAACCGCACCGCCAAAGCGCGGTGTACCACACAGGCGACGCCGAATCGTGGCTGCTGGAACACACGGCGCTAATCGACCTGCGCGGGTTGTTCCGCTTGCCGCAGGTTGCGGGCGCACTGGCGCAGGCGCGGGCGTGCGTGTCGGTCGATAACGGCGTCATGCATATCGCCTACAGCGTGCGCACGCCCACCATCGCGCTGTTCGGGGCAAGTCCGTGGATGGTGTGGACGCCCCCCGTGCCCCACTTACACCTAATCTTGCCTGAAGAACCTTGCAGCAAGTGCTACGAGAACCGATTCCGCAACGCCGACTGCCTGCTGGAGCGTCATCAGTGTATGCTCAGCGTGCGCCCCGAACGAGTGATTGACCGATTAGCGGCGATTCTGTAGGGCGGGCGGCGGCGCATAAGGACACCCCCTGTCATGGCGCTGCAAGCGTTCGATTATTTAGCCACGCTACACATTTGGGGTATCCTTATAGAGTAGGTGAGACTGGTGAAGGAACCTATTCAACTGCCCGTCGCGTTGACGGAGGAGCTGCTGAGCCACGCCGAGCTGGTCGCGCAGGTGTTCCTGCAAGCGATGTACACCTCCATCGGCGAGAAGTTGCTGGACGAGTTGGCGGAGTCGGATTTGACCTACTCGCAGATGCAGGCGTTGCGGTATTTGCATACACATCGGCGCGTGACGGTGGGCGACCTTGCGGAGGGGCTGAACATCTCGTACCCGTCCGCCACGAACATGGTGCATCGGCTGGAGAAGAAGCACTTGATACGGCGCGTGGCGAACCCGCGCGACCGACGCCAAGTGGGGCTGTCGCTCACTGACGCAGGCGCAGCCATCATCCAGCGCGTCGACCACGAACGCCGCCAACGGTTCGCCAGCGTGCTGGCGCAGATGAACCAAGCCGAACGGCACGCCTTCATCAACGGGCTAAGCGCGTTCATCCGCGCAGGCGTGGAATCGGGCATCCTGAAGGCGACGGATGTGTGCCTCCACTGCGGCGCCGACGCCGACCCGAACTGCCCACTCGTGGAAATGCACGCCGTCGAAACCTGCCGCTAACAGCAGGAATCCGACACACACGCGCGAACAACCCCACTATGCACAGCTCTACGCGACTCATAGGGGTTTTGACGGGCGCGTTTGTGCTGCTAATCGGCGCAGCGCTCGCGCTCCAGCAACACAATCAGCTCAGCGAACAGGAAATCAAAGACGGTTGGAAACTGCTGTTCGACGGCGAGAGCCTCAAAGGCTGGACCGTGGCAGGCGCGGACGGCTCGTGGCTCGTCGAGGACGGAACCCTGCACTGCACAGGCAAGGGCGGCGGCGGGATGATTTACGCCGACGGCGTGTACCGCAACTTCGAACTGAAGCTCGACTTCAAGGTCTCGCCCAAGGGCAATAGCGGCGTGTTCCTGCGCACTTGGGACAAGAACGACCCCGTCCATACAGGCATCGAGGTGCAAGTGCTGGACAGCTACGGCAAGGAGACGCCTGGCAAGCACGACTGCGGCGCAATCTACGATATCCAAGCCCCCAGCAAGAACGCCGTCAAACCCGCCGGCGAGTGGAACACCTACCATATCATCGTCAAAGATAGCCAGATTGTGGTGTTTCTGAACGGTGAAAAAATTAACGAGGTGGACCTGAGCCGCTGGACGGAACCGGGGCGCAACCCCGACGGCTCGCCCAACAAGTTCAAGTACGCCTACAACACGATGACCCGCCCCGGCTACATCGCTCTGCAAAATCACGGGAACCCGATATGGTATCGCAATATCAAGGTCAAGCCACTGGACTGACGCCCCCCGCGACGGCGGACTACGCGGGTCGGCGCGCCGCGCTGCGGAAGCAGGTGTTCGAGGGCGAACGCCCGCCTGACGCGCTGCTGATTACCAACACGGGCAACCTATACTACCTGACGGGCTTCACAGGCTCGTTCGGCGCGCTGTTGCTGACGCCCGACGCCGAGCGGTTCCTCACCAGCGGCATCTACGCTGCCCAAGCGCAAGCGGAAATCGCCGACCTGCCCATCGTGTTGAACCCGGTTCTGAAAGAGTTCAACGCGACGGTAGCGGAGACGGCGGCGGCGCTGGGCGTGAAGGCGCTGGGCGTCGAAAGTAGCGTGTCGGCAGCGGGGCTGCAGGCGCTACGCAAGGCAGTGCGTAAGGCGGGCGTGCGTGTGCGACTCATCGGCGCGCCTGTGGAACGGATGCGTCAAGTCAAGGACGCCTACGAAATCGCCCGACTGCGCGACGCTGCCCAACTCGCCGACGCAACCTTCGAGCATATCCAACGCCTGTTCCAGCCCGAAATCGCCGAGTGGGACATCGCGATGGAGATCGACTTCTACATCCGTCGTCAGGGCGCGTACCCCGCCTTCGAGACCATCGCCGTCTCTGGCGAGCGCACCGCGCTGCCGCACGGCAAGCCTACCGAGCGACGCCTGCAGCGCGGCGACTTCGTCACCGTCGATTTCGGCGCGCGACTCAACGGCTACTGCTCCGACCTCACGCGCACTGTCGTCATCGGCAAGGCGAGCGCGGAGCAACGCCGTATCTACTATGCCGTGCTGGAAGCTGTGCAACGCTGCATCGACGCTATCCGCCCTGGCAAGCGCGGCAAACACATCGACGCGCTCGCGCGCAAAGTGCTGGCGAAGCACGGGTTAGCCGACTACTTCGGGCACAGCTTGGGACACTCGCTCGGCTTGCTTGTCCACGACGGCGCAGGGCTGTCGTTCCGCGATAAGCAACCCCTAAAAGCGGGCATGGCGCTCACGGTGGAACCCGGCGTCTATGTGCCGGGCTTCGGCGGCGTGCGCATCGAGCAGGATGTGCTGGTCACCGAGACGGGCTGTGAGCCACTCACCCACGCGCCTATCGAGCTGCTGGAGTTCGATTGGTGAGCGTTCCGCTCAGGTACAATATCCGCTCGATGCGATACGGATGGACGCTCGTGGCAGGGATGGCGCTTATGTGGCTCTCCGCGCAGGCACAGGCAGAGTTTCGAGGATTCTGGGTTGACGGCTTCAATCAAGGGTTTCACACCCCCGAACAGGTAGACACACTGCTGCAGCGCGTGCGCGCCGCGCATATGAACGCCGTGATAGTGCAGATGCGCAAACGCGGCGACGCGCACTACGCTTCACCGCTGGAGCCGTTCGCAACCCAGCAACAGGAAGGCTTCGACGCGCTGGCATATCTGATTGAGCGGGCGCACTCCGAAACCCCGCGCATCGAGGTGCATGTGTGGCTCAACTGCCATCCGATATGGCCCGGCAGCGGCTGGCCCAGCGACCCCAAACATATCTTGAACCGCCGCCCCGAAATCCAAACCGAAGATTACGACGGCAAGCGCATCACCGAAGTCGGCTACGCAGGCGATTGGGGACACCCCGTCTACCAAGAATGGTTCGCCAAAGTCGTGCTGGACATCGTGCGCCGCTATGACATCGACGGCATCCACTTCGACTACATCCGCTACACAGGCGAGCGGTGGGGCTACAACCCTATGAGCGTCGAGCGGTTCAACCGCCGCTACGGGCGCGCGGGCAAACCCGAACCGACCGACCCGCTCTGGAAGCAGTGGCGACGCGACCAAGTGACGGCTGCCGTGCGCAACATCTACGCTCAAGCGACTGCGCTCAAGCCCCGCCTGAAAGTGAGCGCCGCGCTGATTACTTGGGGCGACGGACCCCAAAACGCCGACGACTGGGTGAACCGCTCCGCCTATCGCGCCGTGTTCCAAGACTGGCAAAGTTGGCTTCGGGAGGGCATTTTGGATATGGCAATCCCGATGGTGTACTACAACGAGGCGAACCCGCGCTTGGCGGAGTATTACCGCCGCTGGGCGACCTTCCTGAAAGACCACCAGCACGGACGCATCGGCGTGGTGGGCGTCGGCAACTACCTGAACACGATAGAGAACACCCTTCGCCAAGTCGAGTTTGCGCGTCAGCCCTCGCCGTCGGGCAATCGCGCTTATGGGGTGAACTTCTTCTCGTACGCCGCCACGATGGGCGTCGGCACGGAAGAGGGCGCACAGATGTACCAAGAGCCGTTCTACGCCGCGCTCGGCGACTACTTCCAAGCGTGGACGCCCACCCCGCGCATGGCGTGGAAAGACGCGCCCACCACAGGGCACTTGATGGGCGTCGTACTGAACGCCGCCACGCTTGAACCGCTCGACGGCGCGACGGTGGAGGTGTATCAGGGTGGGACGCTCATCCGCACGCTGACCGCCGACGGCAACGGCTTCTTCGCAGCCGTACACCTGCCTGCAGGCGTCTACGCGCTGATAGCGCGCGCCGACGGTCTGCCCGCGCAGACGGTTAGCCAAGTGTGGGTCGCCGCAGGGATGGGCGCAAGCATGCCTCTCCTGCTGGGCGAGACGCCTGCAACAGTAGTGCGCCGCATCGACAGCCTTGCGCTCCTGCCCGACGGAGCTGCTGTTGCGCTGGTGGGCAAAGTCGTCGCGCAGGACTGGCTTGACGCAGGGCATCCGCTGCTGGTGCGCGACGCGCTGGGCGAGGCTACTGTCGCCGTGCAAATAGCCGAACCTGCGCTCCCCCTGCTCGCTGGCGACCGCGTGGCGGTCATCGGAACCCTGAAGAGCGATTCCAACGGCGCGCGCGTGCTTGAAAACGCCGTTGTACGGTGGCTGGGGGGATTGTAACGGCTTCCAGAGTTCTAAACTG
>CALGZO010000081.1 GCA_937934465.1 uncultured Fimbriimonadales bacterium
CGAGATGCGTATCTTAGCGTTCGTTCTGGCGAGTCTGCTTTGCGTCGTAAGTTTTGCACAGTCGGAGATTCGGTTCGCGCGGTTCCCCGCGCCGTCGCCCGACGGCACTCAAATCGCCTTCTCGTGGCAAGGCGATATCTGGATTGCCCCCATCACAGGCGGCGTCGCGCAACGCCTCACCGTCCACCCCGCCTACGACTTCGCACCCGTCTGGTCGCCCGACGGCAAAAAGATTGCCTTCACCTCCGATAGGCACGGCAACGACGATGTGTTCGTGTTGCACTTGGACACAGGCGCGGTGCAACGCCTGACCTACTTTTCGGGGCGCGACCGCGCGTGGGGCTGGACGCCCGATAGTCAAGCCGTAGTGTTTGAGTCGCGTCGCGACGCCGAGCCGTATGGCGCGGATTTCGCCGCCTATGTCGCGCCCCTCAGCGGCGGCACGCCCTATCGCCTGCACAAAGCGAGCGGCGCGCCCTTCGCCCTGTCGCCAGACGGCAAACGCCTCGCCTTCGTCCGACGCGACAGCGCATGGTGGCGCAAGGGCTACAAAGGCAGCGCGCAAGGCGACCTGTGGCTTGTTGACCTCGCCACGCGCCGCTACACCCGCCTCACCCAAACCGACACCCCCGACACCTTCCCGATGTGGAGCGCGGACGGACGCACCCTCTACTTCGTCTCCGAGCGCGACGGCACTGCCAACCTCTACGCGATGGACACCCAAACCAAGCGCGTCCGCCCGCTCACCCGCTTCCAAAACGACGGCGTGCGCTTCCCCCAAATCAGCGCGAACGGCAAGGTAATCACTTTCGAGCAGGGGATGGACACCTATCGGCTGGATACCGCCACGGGCGAACTGCGCGTCATCTCGCTGCAGGTTCCCGCGCACGACCGCCGCACGCCCGAAGTGGCGCGTCGCACCTTCAGCGCGAATGTGGAAGACTACGCCCTCGCCCCCGACGCGAAAGAGTTCGTGTATGTCGTGCGCGGCGAGCTGTTCGCGGCGCGCTTCCCCGACGGCGGTCCCTCGCGCAACCTGACCGAGACCATCGAACCCGAAAGCAACCCCCAACTCGCGCCCGACGGCAAAACGGTCTACTTCGAGGCGGAGCGCGACGGCAACACACACATTTTTAAATTAACCGCCGACGACCCCGATGAGCCACGCCTGCGCCGCGCACGCTCGCACAAAATCGAACCGCTCACTCACAGTCCTGAGGGTGAAAGCAAACCGCGCCTCTCGCCCGACGGCAAGTGGCTCGCCTTCCAGCGCGGACAAGGCGACCTCGTGGTGATGCATCTCGAAACAAAACGGGAATTCACGCTCAGCCGCTCGTGGAACTTGGGCAACATCGCCTGGTCGCCCGACAGCCGCTGGATTGCCTTCGACCGCTACGACGAAAACTACAACAGCGATGTGTTCCTCGTGCGCGCGCCCGATTGGAATCCGAATCCATCGCCGTCTGATTCGAATCATAAGCCTTCTGATTCCAATCATAAGCCCTCTGATTCCAATCAGTCGTCGTCGGACGAGGGTTTTGAGGTGTATAACCTGTCGCGTCATCCGCGCAACGACTTCGCGCCCAGTTGGTCGGCGGATGGGCGTGCGCTGGTGTTCCTTTCGGAGCGCGAGACGGATGCGCTGAACATCTGCCATGTGTGGCTGCGGCGCGAGGACTTTGAGCGCACCCGCGCCGACCGCGAAGACGAGGAAGACGACAAGCACGACGCGCCCAAAAAATCGGAGGCGAAAGACCCCGTGCGCGTGGCGATTGACTTGGAAGACCTCCATCGGCGCGTGCGTTTGGCGACGCGCTACGCGACGGGCGTGCAGGAGGCGGTGGTCGCCCCCGACGGCGAGCAGATTGCCTTCCGCAGCGCGTATCAGGGGCAAGCCGACCTGTACCTCATCAAGTGGGACGGCAGCGACGAGCGACGCCTCACCACAGGCGGCGTGTCGCCCGAAAATCTGCAGTTCAGCAAGGACGGCAAGACGCTTTACTATCTCAGTCGGGGCAGGCTCCAGCGCATCGCGACCGCAGGCGGCAACCCCCAGACCACACGCACCGACGCTGAAATCGCCATCGACCTCGCGAAAGAGCGCGAGTACCTCTATGACGCCGCGTGGCGCACGCTGAACGAGACCTTCTACGACCCGAACTTTCACGGCGTGGACTGGACGGCGATGCGCGCGAAGTACCGCCCGTTCCTGCCCTACGCCCAGAGCGACCGCGACTTCACGGCGGTGGTGCTGATGATGCTGGGCGAGCTGCGTTCGTCGCACCTGAGCTTCTCGCTGGCGCGCTCGGAGAGCGTAGACGCGCCGTCGAACACGGGGATGCTGGGCGTGGTGTTCAGCGACGCACGCGACGGCGAGGGGTTGCTCATCGAGCGCGTGTTGCCCAACACGCCCGCCACACGCAAGGAGGTGAACCTGCAGCAAGGCGAGCGCATCCTCGCCCTCGACGGCAAGCCGATTACCCCCACAACGAATGTCTATCAGCTGCTGGACAACACGGTGGGCAAGCGGATTGAGGCGCGCGTGCGCGGCACGGACGGCGCGGAGCGGACGGTGTTCCTGCGTCCAATCTCCATCGCCGAGTTCAATAACGCGCTCTATCGCGACTGGGTGGAGCGCAATCGGCAGTGGGTGGAGGCGCGCACGGGCGGGCGCGTGGGCTATGTGCATATCCAAGCGATGGGCGAGGCGAGCCTGCGCGAGTTCGAGCGCGACCTGTACGCGGTGGCGTATGGCAAAGAGGCGTTGATTATCGATGTGCGTTTCAACGGGGGCGGGCGCACGGCGGATTACCTGCTGGCGATGCTCCATCCGCCGCGCCACGCCTACACAGTGGGGCGCAACGGCGAGCGCGGCTATCCGCAAGACCGCCTGCCCGTGATTGGCTGGCATCAGCCGATTGTGGTGCTGTGCAACGAGCGCAGTTTCAGCAACGCCGAGATTTTCGCGCACGCAATCAAAACGCTCAAGCGGGGCGCGCTGGTGGGCGTCCCGACGGCGGGCGGCGTGATTAGCACAGGGCAGCGGCGCCTGATGGACGGCAGCACGGTCGCCACGCCCGGACGCGGCTGGTTCACCATCGACAAAGGCGTAAACTTGGAGGGCAACGGCGCTGTGCCCGACCATCAGGTGGACTTCACCCCCGACGACGAGGCGTCCGAGCGCGACCCCCAACTGGAGAAGGCAGTGGAGGTGATTAACAAGCGTCGGTAGCGCAGGGGTATACTCTCACTATGACGCGCAGCTTGCCCGTGCCTGTGGAGCAGATCGAGGCGTACAACT
The DNA here is from genome assembly GCA_937934465.1 of uncultured Fimbriimonadales bacterium. Taxonomy (GTDB): domain Bacteria; phylum Armatimonadota; class Fimbriimonadia; order Fimbriimonadales; family GBS-DC; genus GBS-DC. The sequence goes on from CALGZO010000081.1 coordinate 3,302, forward strand.
ACAAGTGTCTGCGCGCTGTGCGACAGCCTTTGGAGCGGTTCCATCTGCTGGTGGGGCGCAACGGCGCAGGCAAAAGCGTGTTTCTGGACGCCTTATTGTTTCTGCAGTCTGCGCTCCTGACAGATGTGGAAGTCAGCGTGTTCGGAGTGCGGTGGGACACGCACGGGTTTGCGCCGCGTGCGCTGAACGACTTCCGCGACTTGCTCTATAAAGGGCAGGGGAACGCCTTCACCCTCGCGGTCGTGCTGAACCTGCCTGATTTCGTGCAGGAGAAGCTTGGACACGCGGGGTGGTCTCGTTGTCGGTATCAAGTGCAGGTGGGCGTGCCTGACGGCGTCTCGGAGGAGCTGCAGATTATTCGGGAAAGTTTGTGGCTTCTCGCGTACGACGCCCCAATAGATTGGAGGGAGCCGCCGCCAATCTTGTTTGACGACGGAGACGCACAGCAGTCGTGCTTATGGCAGGCGGAGAGAGAGCGTGAAGGCTGGCGCAAGGTGATTCGTCGTGAGGGGCGACGCGCCTACCTGACTACCGAGACAAGTGAGTGGCAGATTAGCCAGCCGCTGGCTCCTGACAAGCTGGCGCTGGCGATGGTTGATGAAGAGCGGTTTCCCGCCGCGAGCTGGGTTGCGCGTTTTCTCCAAGAGGATATATTGGCTTTGCAGCTGAACCCGCGCGAAATGCGCAGTCCGTGTCCTGCTACCGCCCTCGATAGCCTTGAATTAGATGGCTCCAATCTCCCGAAAGTCGTGAAGCGCTTTCTCGAGGAGAACCCAGAGCAGTTTTATCGCTGGGTGCGCGCCGTGCAAAGCGTCATAAGCCAACTCCGAGCCATCGAGGTGCATCGTCGCGAGGAAGACAACGCGCTCTACCTCGTGCTGGACTACGGCGATTATAAAGTCAAACAGTGGGCAGTTTCCGAAGGGACGCTGCGCCTGCTTGCACTGACGCTGGTCGGCTATCTCCCCCAGCAGACGCCGTGCGTGTGGATTATCGAGGAGCCAGAGAACGGCGTTCACCCCCAAGCGTTGGAGGCGATTATTCAAGCGCTGGCGACGGCGCAAGGCAACCAGTTCCTGATTGCAACTCACTCGCCTATCGTGCTGGAGTTCAAGGACTATGTCACCCCTCAGACGCTCCTGTGCTTTCGTCAAGGGGAGAGCGGTACGGAAATCCAAAGTGGCGCGGACTTGATTCGCGAGGGTTCACCCTCGCTGGGACGCTTGCTGGAATGGGGCGTGCTGTGAACCCTGAAGAGACGCCCTTGCTGGTCTTGGTGGAAGGGATTAATGACGAGTGGGTGCTTCGGGAGGTGCTGAAGCGTGGTCGGGAGCTGATGTTCACCCCCCTCAGCGAGGCTCAGGTCGAGTTTCGTCGGCACTCCAGTGAGGTCTGCACGCGAGGCGCGGAGATAGTGCGCACTGTGAGCCGTCATTATGGTCGGTTCCTGCTGGTGTGGGATTACGAAGGCAGCGCTCAGCAAGCGAGAGGGGTAGCGCCCTCGCGTGCGCAGGGAATCGTGCAAAGTCAACTGAATACGCTCGGAATGCGAGACCGCGCCAAGGCAGTTGTCATCGCGCCTGAACTGGAAATCTGGCTCTGGAGCGACTTGGATGCTGTTGCGAAGGCGCTCGGTCAACCGCGCACGCAGATTGATTCGTTGCTGAACGCGCTCGCACAGAAGGAAAGGCTGACCCCCGACGCGCAACCGAAAGAGACTCTCAAGCGGTTGGCGTCTTTGTGCAACGACCGAGCCGATTCATCGCTGTACGAACGCATCACGAAGCAGGCGAAATTAGATGCTTGGCTGCACGAACACTGGAGCTTCAAATCGCTTGTACGCGCACTGCGACGCTGGTTCCCACTGCGGGCTTAAAGGTACAATCGACGACGATACTTGTGGAGGCGAAAACTATGTCTAACTTGGAGTTCCGACAGATTCAACTGAACCTGAACGCAGCGGTGGGACCGCTGAACGATGTGCGACGGATGCGCATTATGGACGCTATTGGCGAGGGGTTCAACCCACAGCCTGTGCCGATAGCAGGCGCGATTGCGTTGGTGAATCCTTTCTCGCGCGAGGCGGTGTTCCTCAACGAGAACCAGCTGCAATACACCTGCGACGGTCTGCCTGCGCAGTTCTCGCCCTCGCGAGTGGAGAGCCTGCTCGCCGCCATCCGCGACACCCTGCTGCTGGAAGACCGTTTCCCGATGGTGCTGCAGGTTATCGCCCATATCGACGCCAACGGCTCCGCCTTCGAGCGCACGGTGGAGGCGTTCACGCCTATCCCGCCCACGACGCTACGCGGCTACTTCCCCGGACTGCGCGGGCTTGGACTGCGCATCACCTTTGAAGAGACGCCCTACATCTGCGACCTGCGCATCGAGCCGCTGTTCAGCGACCCTGCGTTCTTCTTTGTGCAGTTCAACGCTGGCTCGCAGCAGACGGCGCAGTCCCTCGCGGCTGTATTGGACGATACGACCCACTGGCTGAACCGCTTGCAGGGTGAGATGAACGATGTTATTCAAGAAATTCTGGGCGCGTAGGCAGGAAACCGACGCCGAGCCGCGAACAGAATCCCCCATGCAGGAGATTACCGCTGAGTTCAGCGCGGAGGAGTTGGGCGGCGCGCTGCCCGACGAGCCGTTGCGCACCCTGCCCCAAGTGAAGTTCGTCGCCCGCTCCGAAATCGGGCACGCTCGCGAGAACAACGAAGACAAGTTCGACTTCTACGAGCCTGACGAGACGGCGTTGCTGGCGGCGCGCGGCAGCGTCTATCTGGTGTGCGACGGCATGGGCGGTCATAACGCAGGGCAAATCGCCAGCGAGCTCGCCGCGAAGCAGTTCCTGCACGCCTACTACCATCGCGGCGGCGACGCGCAAGACGCCGCGCGCCAAGCCGTGCTTCAGGCGCACCACTACATCGCCGAGATGGCAAGCAAAATCCCCTCGCGCCACGGCATGGGCACAACGCTCACCGCGCTCATCCTCAAGCAGGACGAAGGCATCTTGGCGCATGTGGGCGACAGCCGATGCTATCGCCTGCGCGATGAGCAGTTCGAACAACTCTCGCGCGACCAGACGCTCGTGGCGCAACTGGTCGAACGGGGCATCCTCACGCCCGAACAGGCGCGGTTCCACCCCCAACGCAATGTGATTCGCCAAGCCGTCGGCGTCCACACCCCTGACGAGCCACTCGAACCCGATATCGAAACCTTCCCCTTGCAAGCGGGCGATGTGTACCTACTCTGCTCCGACGGGCTGACCGACATGGTGGACGACGCCGATATCGAGGCGATACTCAAGTCGGAGTCGCTCACGCGCGCCGCGTGGAAACTCATCGACCGCGCGCTTGCCAACGGCGGTCGCGACAATGTGACGGTGATGCTGGTACAGGTGCAGACCCTCCAGCCGATCGAGGCATAGTCGCTTGCTCACCGCCACTCCGCCCACGCTTTGTAGGCGATGTAGGGCAGCTTGGGCAGGTAGTAGCCTGTTAGTCCCAACAGGGCGCGCACTGCCGACGGCTTGACGGGATGCGGCGCGGTCGGCTCCCAACGCCCCGTGCGGTAGGCGCGGTTCAAGCGGGCGTAGGTGTGAAGTAGCCCCTCCTGCGCGGTACACTCCGCCAACTCATCCGAGAGCGTGCGCTGCAGCAGGGTTTCTGGTAGGTCAACCATCTCACGCAGCTCGGCGTAGAGGCGTTGCAGGTCGGGCGTGTAGCCTGCGCGGACGGCTTGCTCGCGCAGTCGGGCGTAGCGCGCGAGGTCTAACGGACGCGCGTCGGGCAACGCCACGATTGCGTCCACCGCCCTCAACAACCAGCGCAGCCGCTCGGCGCGCCAGATGGGGTCAAGGGCGCGTATCTCGATTGTGCCCAGCCTGCGCGAGATGATTAAGTCTTGAAACCGATAGTAGGGGTCGCCGCGCAGCGCGCCAATCGCGAACGAGCGCGCCATCCGATACGACTGCCCAAAATACCGTCCCCCTGCGTAGGGGCTACTGGCAGACAGCGCCATCAGCAGGGGCAGGAAGTAGGCGAGGTTGGCATACACGCTCGCGCGTCGCTCAGGCGCGACGCCGATATGCAGATGTAAGCCGCCCGTGTTTGTGGGCGACTCGATATCGAACAGATGCCCCACGGGTACAAGGTACGCCTGCCCCGCCGCCTGCGCCAAGTCCCTGCGTCGCGCGAGCAGGTCGTTGATTAGCGAGTCGATATCGCGATGGGGGCGCGTGGCTATCTCGACGCTGCTCATCAGGCACTGGCGAGCGTCCTTGCCCCGTGCGAAGTTGGTGGCGGAGCGTTTATAGTAGTAGCGCGGGTTGCGCCCGAGCAGTTTCGCCATCACATAGAGCGCGCTGAGCGCGGGGCGCGTCGGCTCCGTGATGAATACCTCCTCCTCGATGCCGTAAGTGGCGACGCATGGCGCAGCCGCCACGCGCGGGTGCGGACAGGTCTTCACGCGCCATAAGATACCCGAACTGTTTCAATTTGGGAGAGGTATACTGTGTTTGTGAGGCGCGTTGGTGATGAGCGGACGCTGTTCGGCATTCAGCTCGCCCCTGAATTGGAGCTTTATCTGCGGCGCACGAACCCGTGGTGGTCGGGCGATGCGTTGCTGCCGTTGCCCCCTATGCGCCGTGCGCTGTTTCAGACTGTCCACCATCGGCTCCAGCACGGTCTGACGCCTGTGATTGCCCTACGCGGCGCACGGCAGGTGGGCAAGACCACCCTGCTCAACCATGTGATTGAGGCGTTGCTGCAGCAAGGCGTAGCGCCGCGCCGTATCTTTCGCGTGCAGTTCGACGAGATCCCGACCCTGCGCGGTCTCCAGCAGCCGTTGCTGAGCCTTTGCTACTGGTATCAGGAACAGATACTGGGCGCGTCCTTCAACGCCTGCGCGCAGGCGGGCGAACCTGCCTATATCTTCATCGATGAAGCGCAGAATCTTGTGGACTGGTCGGCGCAATTGAAGGCGTTGGTCGATCACGAAGCGGTGCGCGTGCTGCTGACGGGGAGTTCCGCCTTGCGTATCGAGCAGGGGCGTGAAAGCCTTGCAGGGCGCATCACAACCTTGGAGTTAGGAGGTCTGCTGCTGCGTGAGATTGCAGCGATTCATGGGATGACTTCAATCCCGCCGCTGTTGGCAGAGAACGGCTACAACGCGCTCAAAACTCTTGAGTTCTGGCGCGAGTTGACGATGCATGGGCAGCGTTATCGTGAGGCGCGCGACGCGGCGTTCGAGCTGTTCGCGCAGCGAGGCGGTTACCCCGTGGCGCATCGGCGCGTAGAGGCGGACTGGGGCGAGCTGGCGCAGTACCTAAACGAGACCATCGTGCGGCGCGTGATTATTCACGACCTGCGCCTCGGCGAGCGCGGGCGCAAACGCGATCAAACGCTGCTGGAAGCGCTGTTCACTCTCGCTTGCCGCTATGCGGGCAACGCTCCCAGCCCTGCAATCTATCTGCAGGAGCTGCGCACCGCGCTGCACGCCAACATCGGCAGCCAACGCACTCTGGCGTACTTGCGATTCCTCAACGACACGCTCCTGATTCGGCTTATACCCCCTCTCGAAATCCGTCTCAAGCGGCGCAAGGGCAACCCAAAACTCTGCCTATGCGACCATACCCTACGCGCCAGCTGGCTTCAAGAGGTCGTGCCGCTCACCCCCGACGAGCTTAGTCATGCGCCACAGATGGCGCCGCTGGCAGGGCACATCGCCGAGAGCATCGTCGGCTTCTACTTGGCAAGCATGCCCGAAGTCAACCTCGCGTGGTTTCCCGAACGCCACGCCGAGCCAGAAGTCGATTTCGTGCTGACCATCGGCGCGACGCGCATCCCGATAGAAGTCAAGTATCGACGCTATATCGACCCGTGGCGCGACACTGTGGGGCTACGCGCCTTCCTTGAGAAGACTGCCAACAACGCCCCGTTCGGCGTGCTGATCACTCTGGAAGAGACCGAGTTGCCCGACCCGCGAATCGTTGCGCTGCCGCTCAGCAGTTTCCTGCTGATGCGCTGAGGGCGTGCCTATGCTGAGCGCCAAGTCCATCACGGCAGGCTACCATCACACGCCGATTGTACGGGACGCCTCGCTGCAGGTAGAGCTGGGTGAGGTGGTCGTGCTGCTGGGACCGAACGGCTCGGGCAAGACGACGCTGTTGCGCACGCTGGCGCGCACGCTGACGCCGTTCGAAGGCGCGCGGCTGCTGGACGGCAACCCCTACGACGCCTACAGCCCGACGGAATTCGCCCGTCTGGTCGCCTACGCGCCCCAAGAGACGCCCGCCGAGATGGGCTTCACGGTCGCCGAGCTGGTGATGATGGGACGGTATCCGCACCAGAAGGGCTTCTGGGGCGCGAGCCGCGCCGACCGCGACGCCGTCGCGCAGGCGATGGCGCAAACCGAGATTGCCGCGCTTGCCGAACGCACCATCAGCCAGCTCAGCGGCGGCGAGCGACAGCGCGTGAACCTCGCCCGCGCACTCGCCCAACAAGCGCGCTACCTGCTGCTGGATGAACCCACCACACACTTAGACCTGCACCACCAGACGCGCCTGATGGAGATGCTACGCCAACACGCGCAGCGGCAGGGCGTCGGCGCGCTGCTGGTGCTGCACGACCTGAACTTAGCCGCGCAATATGCCGATAGGATTGCGCTGATGCAGGCAGGGCGCATCGTGGCGCAGGGCGCGCCCGACGCCGTGTTGCTGCCTGAGCTGCTGGAAAGCGTCTATCAGACGCCTGTGCTACGCCAAATGAACCCGCTCACGGGCAGACCGCTGCTGTTCCCGCTCAGCCAAGACGCGCGAACGCCGTTGGCAAGCGACGCGCCGACAGCGTTCGTGATTGCTGGCGGCGGTTCGGGCGCGGCGGTCTACTACGCGCTCCTGTCGGCAGGCTGGCGCGTGCGCACGGGCGTGCTGAACCTGCTGGATACCGACGAGGAGGTCGCCCGCGCGCTCCAACTGGAGCATATCACCGAGCAGCCCTTCTCGCCCATCTCGGACGCGGCGTACCAGCGCGCACAGTCGCTGATTGGCGAGGCGCAGGCGGTCGTTATTGCCGACGCGCCGTTCGGACACGGCAACCTGCGCAACTTGGAGCTGGCGGTCTGGGCGCAGCGACGCGGAGTGCCCATCTATGCGCTGGAGGCGCGTCCGTTCCACACACGCGATTTCACGCACGGCAACGCGACGCTGCTGTGGAACCTCCTGCGTCAGCACGGGATGCATACCGCCGCGAGCCTCGACGCGCTCATAGACCGACTGCGCCACGACGCAGCGCACGCTTACTCTCATAACAGTAGCGCGAGTCGGGGAACATCTTCTCTGGGTTGAGGGTATCGCGTGGGTTGAACACCGCTTTGACGCGCTTCATTATCTCCAAGTCGCGCGCGGTGAACATCTGATGCATCATCGCGCACTTCTCCGTGCCGATGCCATGCTCGCCTGTGAGGCTGCCGCCTGCGCGTAGGCAAAGTTGTAGGATTTCGTCGCCTGCTTCCACTACTCGCGCCACTTGGTCGGGGTCGGAGTCGTCGAACAGCAGTACGGGGTGCAGGTTGCCGTCGCCTGCGTGGAACACATTGGCGAGTTGGAGTTGATATTTCGCGGCGATGTGGGCGGCTTCGCGCAGCACTTGGGGCAGTTTGGAGCGCGGGATGACGCCGTCTTGCGTGACGCAGGAGGGCGCGAGCCTGCCCAACGCGCCGATGGCTTTCTTCCGCGCCGCCCAGAGCCGCGCACGCTCTATCGGCGTGTCGGCTTGACGCACCTCGCGCGCACGGTTGCGCCGACAGATTGCCAGCACATCCGCCTGCTCGCCCTCTAACTCCACTTCCAAGCCGTCCAGTTCAATCAGTAGCACTGCTTCGGCGTCCAGCGGGAATCCGTAGCCGAACGCCGCCTCCACCGCTTGCAGCGTGAGCGCGTCCATCAGCTCCAGCGCGGCAGGCACGATACCGCCCGCGATAATGTCGGATACGGTCTGACTGGCGTCTTCCAGTGTTTCGAACACGGCGAGCAGGGTGCGCACGCCTTGCGGATTGGGCGTGAGCCGCGCGACGACCTCTGTAACGATTGCCAGCGTGCCCTCGCTGCCCGTGATTAGCCCCACGAGGTCGTAGCCGAGCGGTTCGTCCTCCTCGCCGCCGAGCTCGATGACCTCGCCGTCGGGCAGCACGACCTGTAAGCCTGTGATGTGGTTCACCGTCACGCCGTACTTGAGCGTGTGGGGACCGCCAGAGTTCTCAGCGACATTGCCGCCGATTGTGCATGCGCCTTGCGAGGATGGGTCGGGCGCGAAGTGGAGGTGGGCGTGCTGCACGGCTTTGGTGAGCTGATAGTTCACTGCGCCTGCTTGGGCGCGTAGGCGTCGGTTGGCGGCGTCTACCCATAGGATACGGTTCATACGGCTAAAGCCGATTACCACGCCGCCGTGAACGGCGAGCGCGCCGCCCGACAGCCCTGTGCCCGCCCCGCGCGGCGTGATGGGCAACCCTACACGGTTCGCGAGTTGCACTACCGCGGCGACCTGCTCCGTCGTTTCGGGCAGCACGACCACTGTCGGCAGCGATTTCTCGATGGTGTAGGCGTCGCAGTCGTAGGCGAGCAAGCCCACAGGGTCGGTAATCACCCCGTCCGCGCCCACGATGCGCTCCAGCTCCTTGCGCAGCGTCTCGGATATGCTCATCGCAACCCCTGAATGAGTAGTCCTATCAGCACGGCGAGTGCAAGTAGCGCGAGGGCAATCCAGCCGTAGCGTGCGGCGAGGCGGTCGCGCTCGCGCGCCAGCCACGCCAAGTGCGCCAGCGCGAGCAGCGGCGTCAGCAGCAGCAGCCCCAGCCCCGCGTCGATGAGCCAGTTGCGCTCGTCGCCGCGCATCAGATGCCACGCCCAGCCCATAGCCATCATCAGCGCACTCAGATAGGTCAATCGCCGATAGGTCTGCGCGACGCTCTGCTCAATCTCGCCCCGCACAGGTAGATTGTACCCCCTTGTAGGGGCTACGGAGGGGCGTGTTAACGCGCAGGCGCGCGGTCGAAGAAGGCAAAGGCGTCGGGCATCGCCTCGCGCACAATCATTAGGTGGTCGCAGCCGTCGTACTTTTTGTAGTCCAGCGTCTTCAGGTTCAGCCCTTGCAGGCGGCGATAGGCGGTCTCGATGTTGGTCTTGAGCATGCTGAGTTCTTGCTCGCCGACGGTCATCAGGATTGGCAGGTCGGCGGGGACTTGGGTGGGCAATCCTGCGCCTGCGAAGATGGCGACGGCGCGGAATCGGTCGGGGAACTGCGCAATCGCCGCGAAGCTGTGCGCGCCGCCCATCGAGTGCCCCATCAGATAGATGCGCGTGGGGTCTATCGGCAGCAGTTTCTGGGCGGCTTCCAGCGCGCCGCCGATGTGCGCCAAGTTCATCTCGGCGCGTGGGGCAATCACCGCCCAGCCGCGCTGCTCGGCTTCTTTGAGGATGACGCCCAGCCCATACCCCTCAAAAAAGAGATGCTCGTTGCCCCCTGCCCCGTGTAGGGCAAGCACAAGTGGGATTGGCTGGTTCGGTTTGAACTGCTTGGGGATGAACAGCCGAAACGCCACCTTGCGCTCGCGATGGAGCGTCGCCATCCAGTAGTCGCCCGGCGCGGGTTGCCACGCCGATTTACCTGCTTCCCAGCCTGCCGCGAGCTGCTCGGCAAGTTGGAGCAGGCGCAGCAGGGGATAGAAAGTCTCTGGACTGTCGCCTTTCTGGGCGTTGCGCAACACATCGCGCGCGTTCAGCACGGTCATGCGCTCGGTGGGGTCGGCGTCGTCGTGCGATTCGGCGGCTTGGTCTAACGCTTGCAGCCGCGCGCTCAGTTGGGCGATTACGCTGAAGGTCTGTCGCCACTGGCGCAGGGTCTGCTCGCCTTGACGGATTTCGAAGTGCGCTTCGTAGTCGCCCTCGGCGGCTTGGGTCAGCACGGTAGCGGCGTCGCCAGGCTTGGGGTTCTCCAGCGTTCCTTCACGGAGGGGGCGCGTCTCGCCTCGGCGCGTCACTTTCCAGCGCAGTTGCATCGAGGCGTCGGGCGCGTCCGCGCGATAAAACTCAAATACCTGCAAGCGTACCACAAAGTCGCCCCTATCGAGCAACTCTTTCTCAACGGCGTGGGGCAAGCGGACGCCGATGGAACCCGCGTAGAGCATTTCGGGCGTGGGCGGCGCGTCGGAGCGCAGCAGCGCACAGGTCTGCGTCAGGCTCCGCGCGAG
>CALGZO010000082.1 GCA_937934465.1 uncultured Fimbriimonadales bacterium
CGCCGAAGGAGTCGCGACGCTCAACCCTGAACGCGCCGTCAGCCGCTACGCCGAGAACTGCTACTGGCTGCCGCTGGGCAATGCGCCCCTCTCTCAAGGCGAGTACCGACTGCGCCTGCGCTGGACGCCCGACGCGCCCCAGCCCCCTCATCACACCGAGTGGGATGTGATTCTGGTCGCCCCTGTCGGCGTGCAGCCTGTTGGCGTCCTGCCGCCGCGATTATAGCTTCCCCAAACTTCTTATAAAGCTACACGACCGGGGCGTACACAGCGCGTTAGCGCTTCATGGTGCGACGCCTTTCTTGGCGTCGCAGAGCGTACCGTCGGCGTCCCCGCCGACGAACCACCAACCCTGTACCGTCGGCGTCCCCGCCGACAACCAACTCTGGTGCGACGCCTCTGAGGCTGTTCGAAAATTCGCCTGTTGTATGGGGAACCCCCTCCTGCAGGTTCCCCCTTGAAAAGGGGGAACCGATTTTTCTCAATTGGTTCCCCCTGCTTGCAGGGGGAACCTAAAGGAGGGGGTACCTGCACCTACACAGGGATATGCGCCCTCTCATAGGGGCAGATCTGCAGGTCTGCCCATACTTGGTTATTGGCGTAGGGGCGCGCCTGCGTGGGCGCCCTGCGTTCCATGGATGGGCATTCTGCCCAAACGATTTTTCGAACACCCTCCGCCTTTCTTGACCTTAAGTCGTAGACAAGAGACAGAGGAGAACCAAGTTACAGCCCCCGAAGGACAGGACAAAGATTCGCAGATTTCATCAGCTTCTCCACAAGGCGGCGACGGTAGCGGATTGGGCGGTTCTTGATAAGCGTTTTAGGCTCCGCAGGTTTGTGAAACACCAGAATGTACGAATGCACATTCATCGCTTGGTAGGGTTTCGCGCCGAAGGGACGAAAACCACCCGAACGATAGTACCGCCACACATACAAATCGAACAGTTCAAAGCCGCGAATCTGCATGAGGCTAATCACATCGGCGTGGAGCGGCAGGATAAGGCGGCTTCGTGCGATGCGATAATCGGCGACGAAGATGGCACAGTACCGATTCGGCTTCAGCACGCGCTTCATCTCCTCAAAAGCGCGCTCCAGCTCGCCCAAGAAAGCGTCGTAGTCATCTATTGTGCTGAGGTCTGCCTCCAAGTCAGAGTAGCGTATCATGTCTGCGTAGGGGATGTCTGTGACAATCGCGTCCACGCTATGCATCGGGAGCGGGAGCTGACGCGCGTCGGCGCAGATACAGATCTGCTGCTCCACAGGAGGTGGGGCTTCGAAAAGCGAGCCTGCGCGGAGCGCGTTGAGCTTTTTATGAGCAATCTCCAGCGCAGCGGGGTTGATGTCGATACTGATGGAGCGTCGGTTCCGCAAGGCGCACTCCACCGCCACTGTGCCTCCGCCTGCAAAGGGGTCCAACACCACCTCGCCAGGGCTGCTGAGCCGTTCCACGAACTCGCCCATCACCTGGGGCAGAATCTTGGTTGGGTAGTCATACAGGCTGTGCGGGAACGGCACGGTGGCTTCCCGCCCCAGATCGATAACCGACTTGTACCCCACACGCGCTTGCGGCGGCGTTGGTTGGCTCATGGTTTCTATGTTCGGTACTGCGGGCGAGATTCCTACCCGCACCCGAACGAGACGCCGCAGTTATAGCAGCTGTAGCACGCGCCCGTGCGCACCATAATCATCCCACAGTTCGGGCAGGGCGGCGCGTCCTGCTGCATGCTCACCAGTTTCGACCAGTCCGTGGTCACTGCGCCCTGCCCTTGAGGGAAGTCGGGGTTGCCCACACCGCCTTGAATGCCGACATGCTCTGCCGCGGATGCTCCTACGCCGTTCTCGTGCAGCGATTCGGGCGGCGTCGGCTGCTGCTGCAGAAACTTCATCGCCAGCCAGCGGAAGATGTAGTCCACGATGGAGGTCGCCACGGGGATTTGCGGGTTGTTGGTGAAGCCGCTGGGCTGGAAGCGCGTGTAGGAGAACTTCTCCACGAGTTTCTCCAGCGGCACGCCGTACTGGAGCGCAAGCGAGATGGCCGTCGCGAAGGCGTCCATCAGCCCCGAGATCACCGAGCCTTCCTTCGCCATCGTGAGGAAAATCTCGCCGGGCGCGCCGTCCTCGTACATGCCGACGGTGATGTAGCCCTCGTGCCCTGCGACGCTGAACTTGTGGGTGATGCTCTGGCGTTCATCGGGCAGGCGACGGCGTACAAGGCGTTCGCTCTCGGTCTGCGCCGCCTCGTCGGGCTTCTTGGTGGAGAGCGGCTGCGTGCGCTTGCTCCCGTCGCGGTAGATGGCAATCGCCTTCAGCCCCAGCCGCCACGCCTGCAGGTAGATTTGCTCGATATCTTCGGGAGTGGCGTCGTGGGGCATATTCACGGTTTTGGAAATCGCGCCTGAGAGGAACGGCTGTACCGCCGCCATCATCTTCACATGGGCGATAGGCGCGAGGCTACGCACGCCTTTCGCGGGGCGGAACGCGCAGTCGAACACGGGCAGGTGTTCCGGCTTCAGATACGGCGCGCCCTCGATGGTGTCGTGTTCGTCGATGTAGCGCGTGATGGCTTCAATCTCCTCGCTGCTATAGCCGAGTTGTCGGAGCGCGAGCGGCACGGTGGTGTTCACAATCTTCAGCAGCCCGCCGCCGACCAGCGTTTTGTATTTCACCAGCGCGATGTCGGGTTCGATGCCTGTGGTGTCGCAGTCCATCATAAACGCAATCGTGCCGGTGGGCGCGAGTACCGTGACCTGAGCGTTTCGGTAGCCGTGTTGCTCGCCCAGTTGCAGGGTTTCGCGCCAGATTGTGCGCGCCGCGCTCATCAGCGTGGGGGGCACAAGCTCCGCTTGGACGCTGTTGAGCGCGTCGGCGTGCATGCGCATCACTTCCAGCATCGGCTCGCGATTGAGCTCGAAAGTTGGGAACGGCGCGCCGCAATCGCGCGCGATGATTGCCGACTGCCGATACGCCTCGCCGTGCATAATCGCCGTGACAATCGCGGCGTAGGCGCGTCCGGCGTCGCTGTCGTAGGGTAGCCCCAGCGACATCAGCAGCGCGCCCAAGTTCGCGTAGCCCAGCCCCAGCGGGCGGAAGGCGTGGCTGTTGTCCGCAACCTTCTCGGTCGGGTACGCCGAGTTATCCACGATAATCTCCTGCGCCGTGATGAAGATGCGCACCGCCGCGCGGAACCCCTCGATGTCAAAATCGCCGTTGGGCAACCTAAACTTGAGCAAGTTCAAGCTGGCTAAGTTGCACGATGTGTCGTCGAGGAAAACGAACTCGCTGCAGGGATTGCTTGCGTTAATCTGCCCGCTGTTTTTGACGGTGTGCCACTTGTTAGTGGTGTCGTGGAACTGCAAGCCGGGGTCGCCGCATATCCATGCGGCTTCGGCGATTTTACGGAACAGGTCGCGCGCGCGGTAGGTCGCCAGCGCCTCGCCTGTGGTGCGCGCGATGGTATGCCACTCGCGGTCTTCCTCCACCGCTCGCATAAACTCATCCGTCACGCGCACGCTGTGGTTCGCGTTCTGGAAGAAGACCGAGTCGTACGCGCCGCCGGGCACACTGAAGCCCGGATCGTAGCCCGCCTCAATCAGCGCCCAAGCCTTCTGCTCCTCCTTCGCTTTGCACTCGATGAACTCCACGATGTCGGGGTGGTCGATGTTCAGAATCACCATCTTAGCGGCGCGTCGGGTCTTACCGCCGCTTTTGATGACGCCCGCGAAGGCGTCGAAGCCGCGCATAAACGAGACGGGTCCTGAAGCGCGCCCGCCCCCAGATAGATACTCCTGCGAGCCGCGCAGATTCGAGAGGTTCGTGCCCGAACCTGAGCCGAACTTGAAAATCATCCCCTCCGTCTTGGCGAGGTCTAAGATGGATTCCATCGTATCCTCGACGGATACGATAAAACACGCTGAGCATTGGCTGCGAGGCTCGATCCCGACATTGAACCAGACGGGGCTGTTGAACGCGCCGTACTGGTGGAGTAGGAGGTATTTCAGTTCGTCGCGGAAGGCGTCGGCGTCGTCGGGCGTGGCGAAGTAGCGCATCTGCCGTCCCCACTCGGTGAGGGTGTCCACCACGCGCCCGATGACCTGCTTGACGCTGGTTTCGCGTTCGGGCGCGCCGACCTGCCCGCGAAAATACTTGGAGACCACCACATTCGTGGCGAGCTGGCTCCAGAAGGCAGGCGCTTCCACATCGGTTTGTTCAAACACTACGCGCCCGCGCTCATCAGTGATGACCGCCGTGCGCCGTTCCCATTCCACCATGTCGAAGGGGTCTATGCCGGACGTGGTAAAGTGGCGTGTGATGGTCAATCCCTTGCCTGTGTTGAGAGTGTCGAACTTCTCGCGGGGGATGTAGCCGTAGCGGAGGGCGGTCCCGCTGGGCTTTGGGCGGACAGCTTCACGAGTTTCTACAACTGCACCGTTCGATTCCACGCCAAACTCCAGAATGCTTTCTTGGGGGTTCATGGATGCCTCCTACTCGCTGCGGGCGCGTTTCTGCTGGCGGGTAAGCATCTGCACCACGCGGCTGAATTGTTGTGGGTCTTCGAACTCCTCATACACAGACGCAAAGCGCACATAGGCGACGGGGTCGAGTTGCAGCAGTTTGTCCATCACCATGCGTCCGATTTCGGTGCTGCTGATTTCCGAGTCGTCGCGGTTTTGTATCTCCTGCTCGATCTCCTCGACGGCTTTTTCCAGCATGTCCATGCTGATAGGGCGTTTGCGACAGGCGACCACCATGCCTTGCAGGATTTTGTTGCGGTCGAACGGTTCGCGTCGTCCGTCTTTTTTGACGACCATCAGGGGGCGTTCCTCGTAGCGTTCGAAGGTGGTGTAGCGTTTGCCGCAGTGGAGGCACTCGCGCCTGCGTCGGATGACTGCGCCGCCCTGCGAGGGGCGCGAGTCCACCACATGGTCTTCATCCACACCGCAGTAAGGGCATCGCATCGTCTCGCCTCGCTTGCCACATATCTGCAGGGAGCCTGTTATCCACCCCTACATCTTGTGGCTACCTATATTATAGCACATAAAAGCAGGTTTGTCAAGGGGGGGTGAGGGTGTTCGAAAAGTCGGGCATTAGGTCGGAGATGCCTAATCTGTGCAAGACTGTAGAGGGGTACAAAGCCTGCCGAGAACAGTTTCAGGGTTCTCTACTTCAATCGGCAGGTTTGTTCTATCTGTTGTTGAGCCTACTTCTGGCTCTCGCGCAGGCGTGCAGCGACGGAGGGAATAACCTGCGCGCGCAGATGAATCGCCTCCTCGTGATAG
>CALGZO010000083.1 GCA_937934465.1 uncultured Fimbriimonadales bacterium
TACGACTGGAACGGCGCAATAAGCTGACGGATTCGTCGCCTGCGAAGACGCCAACTCACTCATCCGCTATCGCCTGAACGGGTACACTATCCGTACCGTGTGGAACGATGACGCGCCGCGCGAAGCGTGTGGACTGTTCGGAGTCTACGCGCCAGGGGAGGATGTCGCCCGATTGACCTACTTCGGGCTGTTCGCGCTGCAACATCGCGGGCAAGAGAGCGCAGGCATCGCCGTCTCCGATGGCGAACGGATACGCGCCTACAAAGACCTCGGCTTGGTGACGCGCGTGTTCACCGAACCAGTGCTGCAGAGCCTGCAGGGGCATATCGCGGTCGGGCACACACGCTACTCCACCACCGGCTCATCCACTTTGCGCAATGTGCAGCCGATAACTTGTTCCACCGAGCATGGCAATATCGCTGTGGCGCACAACGGCAACTTGGTGAACGCGCACACGCTGCGGACGCAACTGGAAGCCTCAGGCGAACTGTTCGAGTCGACCAACGACTCGGAGGTGATTGTGCGCTTGATAGCCCGCGCGTTGGAATCGGGGGACGACATCGTGGCGGCGATACGCGCGATGATGGCGCAGGTGGAGGGGGCGTACTCGCTGGCGATTCTGACGCCGACGCAGCTGATAGGTGTGCGCGACCCGTTCGGCGTACGCCCGCTGTGCTTGGGTAGGCTGGAGGATGCGTGGGTGCTGGCGTCGGAGACCTGCGCCCTACCCCCTATCGGCGCGACCTACCAGCGCGAGGTGATGCCCGGCGAGATTGTGGTCATCGACGCGCACGGCTTGCGCTCCTACGACGGGCTACCCCCCGTGCGCGAGGCGTTGTGCATGTTTGAGCTCATCTACTTCGCCCGACCCGACAGCCACCTGTATGGGCGACTGCTGTATGAGGCGCGTCGCCGCATGGGGCGCAGGCTGGCGTTGGAGCATCCCGTAGCGGCGGATTTGGTAATCCCCGTGCCCGATTCAGGCGTGCCCGCCGCCGTGGGCTACGCGACCGAGTCGGGCATCCCCTACGGCGACGGGCTTATCAAGAACCGCTACGCGCCGCGCACCTTCATCCAGCCCGACCAGCGACTGCGCGAGCAGAGCGTGCGGCTCAAACTGACCCCCCTGCGCGAGGTGATTGCCGACAAACGGCTTGTGGTGGTGGACGACTCCATCGTGCGCGGCACGACCACGCGCCAGATTGTGCGCCTCCTATTCGAGGCGGGCGCACGCGAAGTGCATATGCGCATCACCGCCCCGCCTATCCGATACCCATGCCACTACGGTATCGACATGGCGACCCAGCGCGAGCTGGTCGCGGCGCACCACACGGTGGAAGATGTGCGCCAACAGATTGGGGCGACCTCGCTGGGCTACCTGAGCATCGAGGGGCTGGCGCAGGCGATAGGTCAGCCGCGCAGCCGATTCTGCCTCGCCTGCTTCAACGGCGAATACCCCATCCCAATCCCCGACGATGTGGAGCTGGTCAAGGAGATTTTCGAACCGCCCGCCAGCGAACCTGCCGTCCGTATGTAGCTCGCCGTGAGGTATCGTATGAGCGCGATGGACGAGCAGTTGGTGTGGATACCCAGTCGGGGCAAGCGGATGGCGGGCGTGTTGCACCTGCCGCGCGTGCGAGGGCGCGCGCCTGCCGTGCTGATGTGTCACGGCTTCACGGGACACAAGGCGGAGAGCCACCGCCTGTTCGTACACACGGCGCGACGCTTAGCGCAAGACGGATTGGCAGTGCTGCGATTCGACTTTCTCGGCTCAGGCGACAGCGAGGGTCTGTTTGAGGAGATGACCATTCGTGGCGAGGTGGACGACGCACTCAGTGCGCTTGAGTTCTTGCGTGGACGCCCGCGCATCGACAGCAACCGTATCGCGATGCTGGGCTTCTCGCTGGGCGGCTGCGTGGTCGCGCTTAGCCTGCCGCGCGCGGACACAGTGAAGACGCTCGTGCTATGGGCGCCTGTGTCCAACCCGATGCGCTGGATGCCCCCCAGCGGCGTCCCCGACAAGCCCCAAAATCGCGGCGGCTACCTCGTGGGGGTGAACTTCTATCGCGAGTTGCCTGAACTCAAACCGCTGGAGAGCGTGCGCGCCTACAAGGGCAGCGTGCTGACGCTGCACGGCGGAGCAGACCAAGCGGTGTCGCCCGACGAAGGACGCGCCTACGAACGCGCCTTTGCCAACGCCGCGCCGTTCGAATTCCGCCTCATCGACGACGCCGACCACACCTTCACCCAGCCCGAACACGAGCGCACCCTCATCCAGCACACTGCCGAGTGGCTCGCACGGCATTTGTGAGACGCTACAGCAACTGCATCGGGTCGATATCGACCTTGATGCGCGCGCGGTCGGTCAGTGGTAGCGTGTTCAGCACGGGCGCAAGATATTCCGCAGGTTCTGCATCGGGGGCGAACTTCAGCAGCAGATGATAGCGGTATTGCCCCTCCAGCCGCTCCAACGGCGCAGGCGCAGGCCCCAGCGCCTGCACCAGCGCGTCCCCACACAGACCCGACAGCGCATCGGCAAGCTGCGCCAGCGGTTGCTCCGCCGCGTGGGGGTGGGCGTCCGCGCACAGCAAGTTCACCAAGCGTGTGAACGGCGGATAGCCCACCTCGCGGCGGTTCGCCAACTCCTGCGCGTAGAACGCCCGATAATCTTGACGCAGGGCGCACTGCACCGCGAAGTGGTCGGGGTTGTAGGTTTGGATGAGCGCGCGCCCCTGCTGCTGCCGTCTGCCCGCGCGTCCGATGACCTGCGTCAGCAGTTGGAACACACGCTCGCTCGCGCGAAAGTCGGGCAGGTACAGCCCCGTATCCGCGCTGATTACCCCCACCAAAGTCACGCGCGGAAAGTCCAGCCCGCGCGCCGCCATCTGCGTGCCGATAAGCACATCGAGCGCGCCCGCCCGAAAGTCGGCGAGTATCTGCAGGTACTGCCCGCGCCGCGCGAAGGCGTCACGGTCTAATCGCGCGACGCGCACATCGGGCAACAGCTGGCGCAACGCGCTCTCCACGCGCTGTGTGCCCACGCCGAACGGACGGATTTCCAACCCGCCGCAGTGGGGGCAAGTGGTGGGCGGCGTCTCGCGATGCCCGCAGTGATGACAGAGCAGGAACGGTCGCGCGCCCCGATGATAGACCAGCGCGACCGAACACTGGGGACACATCGGCGTATACCCACACTCGCGACAGAGCAACATCGGGGCGTAGCCGCGCCGATTCAAAAACAAGATAGCCTGCTCGCCGCGCGCCAGTGTCGCCTGCAACGCCTCCAATAGTTCGGGACTAATCGGCTGGAACGGCTTGCCGCGCTGGTCAATCAGCGCAGTTTCGGGCAGGCGTGCGCCTCCCACGCGCTCAGGCAGCTCCAGCAGGCGCAGGTCGCCCCGTTCGGCGCGGGCGAAGGTCTCCAGCGCAGGCGTCGCCGAGCCGAGTAGCAGCACAGCAGCAGCATCCCGAGCGCGCCTCTCCGCCAGCAGTCGCGCGTGATAGGCGGGCGCGTTGGACTGCTTATACGAGTTCTCATGCTCCTCATCGACGATAATCAGCCCCAGATTGGGCAACGGCGCGAAGATTGCCGAGCGTGCGCCCACCACAATCGGCGCGTTGCCCTGCTGGATGCGCAGCCACTGCGCGTAGCGCTCGGATGGGCTGAGCTGGCTGTGCCACAGCGCGACGCTCGCGCCGAACCGCTCGCGGAACGCTTGGCTCAGCTGGGCGGTGAGCGCGATTTCGGGCACGAGCGTCAGCACCGTGCGCCCCGTGCGCAAGCACTCGGCGGCGGCGCGCAGGTACACCTCCGTCTTGCCGCTGCCCGTCACGCCGAACAGCAAAAACGGCTGATACGCGCCGCGCTCCAACGCCTGTCGCAAAGCGTCTATGGCGTGGCTTTGATGAGGCGTTAGCGTGGGCGGCGGCGCAGTGGGGGGCGCAGGCGGCGCGTCGGCGGACACGAGGCGCACCAGCCCGCGCTCCTCCAAACTGCGCAGGCTGCCGACGCCCACGCCCGTCGCCTGTAGCAGCGTTCGGCGCGGGAGCGCGCCCTCTGGATGCTCCAGCAGATGCATCAGCAAGGTCGCTTGGGCAGGCGCGCGCGCCGCCCCACGCGCAAAGAACTCCTCCAACGCCTCAGGCGACGCAATCAGCTCCACCAGCGTCTCAGGACGCGCAGGCGCGGGCGGCGGCTCCAGCGTGTAGGTCGTGCGCACGCAGCCCCTCTCGCGCAAGCCGCGCAGCCCCGGCTGCCAAATGCCCGCCGCCAACTCGCGCTTCAACCGATTCAAACTGACGCGCCCGCCATGCCGAAGTATCGCCTCTGCCGTCATCCGCTGCGCCGCCGAACGCAACGGCGGCAACGGCGACGCCAACTCCAGCTCCGCACGCAATCGGTAGCGCACCCCTGCTGGCAACACCGCCTGCGCCGCCTCCACCCGCGAACACAGCAGCGTGCGCTCCATCAAGCGCATCAAGTTCAACAACGGCTCGCTGAGCAACGGCTGGCTCAGCACGCCTGCGATGTGCCTCAGGTCATACGGCGGCGCATCCTCATCCTGCGGTCGCACACGCAGCACCAACCCCAACGCCAGGCGGTTCTGCAACGGAACCAGCGCGCCCGCGCCCGCCCGAACCGAACCTGCCAGCGCATCTGGCACAGCATAGCTCAGCGTCTGATACGCCAGCGCGCCCCCAGTGAGCAACAAAATCTCCGCGACCATCCCAGTGCGCGCTAATGATACCGCACTACTCGCTCCATAACATCGGCTGAATCGCCAACGCCTCGACGGGAACCGTGCGCTTCATCAGGCGATGCTCCTCACGGATTTGCCCTGTGCGCAGACGCTCCAAAATCATCGCATGGTAGGTCGGGTCAATCTCCGCTGCAATGAACCGACGCTCCAACCGCCGACATACCTCCAACTCCGCCCCGCTGCCCCCAAAATG
>CALGZO010000084.1 GCA_937934465.1 uncultured Fimbriimonadales bacterium
CCCCTACGGGAATCTAACCCTACTATGCGTAGCCGAGTATCGTTTATATGGGTTCTCTCCTTATGGCTCAGTAATGTTGCTCTTTTTGCGCAGTTGCCTGACCCTCGTGTGGAGCCGATTGTGGGCGCGCGGTCGCCCGCGCTCAGTCCCGACGGGAGCCAGATAACGTTCGTGTATCGGGGCGATATTTGGGTCGCGCCCAGCACGGGGGGACGCGCTATGCCCCTCACGCGCCATGTCGCCTACGACACCAGCCCGCTCTGGTCGCCTGACGGCAAGTGGATTGCCTTCGCCAGCAACCGCAACGGCAACTACGACATCTTCGCGATTCCGGCGACGGGCGGCGCGCCCATCCAGCTCACCTTCCACGCGCAAAACGAGACCCCCAGCAGCTGGAGCCGAGACGGGCGGTTCCTCTACTACAGCGCATCCTACGATTCGAACAACCCCGCGATTATCGAGTTGGAGGTCGCCACAGGCAGGTTTCGGCGCGTGGCAGAGGATTACAACGCCATCAACAGCCCCCAGATTGCGCCCGACGGGAGAACGCTGGTCTACGGCAGGCACGGCTTCCCGTGGTGGCGTCCGCGCTACACAGGCTCCGCCGCGATGCAAATCTGGGCGATTGACCTACAAAGCGGCGCGCGCCGAAGTGTCACGAACGATAACTTCCAGCACTTGTGGACGCAGTGGCTCCCCGACGGCAAGTCGCTGCTGACCGTGACGATTGCGGAGAAGACGCCCGACTCGCCGAGAATGGGCGAGCGGCTGCCCGTGTTCAAAGACAACCCGCGCCGCACGCCGAACCTGTGGGTCGTGGACGCCGCCACAGGGCGCAAACGCCAGCTCACGCAGTTCGTCGGGGGCGCAGTGCGCTTCCCCAGCGTCGCCTCCAACACAGGCGATATCGCTTTTGAGTACGAGGGGCATCTGTATTTGCTCAAAGTAGGGCAGCGCGAACCCCAGCGGCTCAACTTCACCGCCAGCCAAGACGATGTGCAGTCCACGCGCCAGCGCGAGCTGCTCACGACAGGCGTCGAGGAAGCCGAGCCGTCGCCCGACGGCAAGCAGTTCGCCTTCCGCCTGCGCGGCGATATTTGGCTCATCGACATCGAGAAGCCCAAGTCCACCCCCGACAAGCGCAACGCCGAGTTCGCCCGACGACTCACCGACTGGGCGGGCGACGACTCGGACTTCGTGTGGTCTAAAGATGGCAAAACGCTCTACTTCACCTCCGACCGCAACTACCACCAGCAGCTCTACGCGCTGAATCTGGAGACTTTGGAGGTGCGACGCCTGCTCGATCGCGCCGCCGATGTGACGCGCCTGAAGCTTTCGCCTGACGGCAAGCAGTTGGGGTTCTGGGTCTCTGGCGGGGACGGCGGTCTGTTTGTGATAGACTTAGAGACGGGCGAGGCGAAGAAGGTGTTGCACGAGCCGGGCACGCACTGGTACGGCTTGGGCGGCGGCGATTTCGCGTGGTCGCCCGATATGCGCTGGCTGTGCGTGCAGCGTCGCGCGGCGTATGGCGCGTGGAACCTCTGGATCCTGCCCGCCGACGGCTCTGGCGAACCCGTCAACATCACGCGCCTGAACGCCTTCCACAACCAGCCCGCATGGTCGCCCGACGGTAAGTACCTGTTCTTCTTCAGCAACCGCGCAGGCAACGCGCTCTACGCCCTCCCCCTCACGCGCGAAACCGCCCGACGCGACGACAAAGACATCCAGTTCGAGAAACCCAAAGAGGGCGAACCGCTGGAGGTGAAAATCGACTTCGAGGATATCGACCAGCGTATTCGGCGGTGGAATAATCAAGCTCCCCAAGCCGACCTGACCGTCGCCAGCGACGGCAAAATCTACTTCATCTCGGAAGGCGACATCTGGCAGGTCTCCTACGACGGCAGCGAGAGCAGACGGCTCACTTCTGGGGGCGGGCACGCGGCGCTGCGCGTCTCCGCCGACGCCAAGAAACTCTACTACATCCGCAACGGCGAGCTGTTCGTGATGAACCTCGCCGCGAACAACCGCGTGGACAAGGTGGAGTTCAAGGCGGATTTCGAGTTCGACGCGATGGCGTTGCGTGAGGCGGCGTTCGTGCAGTTCTGGCGGGCGTATGAGCGCGGGTTCTATGACCCTGGCATGCACGGGCGCGACTGGGCGTCGATCCGCGAGCGGTATCGTCCCTTGCTTGCTGGGGTGGGCGTGCCTGAAGAGTTCGGCGCGGTGCTGTCGATGATGGTGGGCGAGTTGGAAGGCTCGCACACGGAGGTCTCGCCGCGCTCCAGCGCGACTGTGCGCAGCCCCAGCACGCCGCATCTGGGCTTCACCATCGACTACAGCCATCGCGGGCGCGGGCTGAAAGTCGCCGCGGTGCCCGACGGCTCGCCTGCATCCTTCCCCGAAACGCGCATCCATCCCGGCGAGTATGTGCTGAAAATCAACGGCGAACCCGTGCAGGCAGACCAGAAGCTCTGGCAACTCATCAACGACAAGGGCGACCGCACCTTCGAGTTTCTGGTGAACCGTATCCCCAGCGAGGAGGGGGCGCGCACCGTGCGATATCAGCCCATCAGCGCAGGCGAGTGGGGCGAGCTGCACTACGATAATCGCGTCAAACGCCTGCGCAAGTTGGTGGAGGAGCGCACGAACGGGCAGGTCGGCTATGTGCATATCCGCGCGATGGGCGGCGGCGACCGCGAACGCTTCGAGCGCGAGTTCTACGAGTACGCGCAGGGCAAAAAGGCGATGATTATCGATGTGCGCTTCAACGGCGGGGGCAACATCGCCGATACGCTGGTCGATTGGCTGGAGCGTAAGCCCTACGCCTACTATGTGCCGCGCGATGGACTGCCCAACCTCGGACCGCCAAACGCCCTCGATATGCCGATGGTGGTATTGATGAACGAGCGCAGTATGTCCAACGGCGAGATGTTCCCCTACGCCATGCGTGCGCGCAAACTCGCCACACTCATCGGCTGGGAGACGCCCGGCTATGTGATTTGGACTTGGAACTTCGGGCTGGTGGACGGCACGGGCGCGCGGATGCCCCAGCAGGGCGCGTATCGCATCGACGGCTCAAACATGGAGAACAACGGCGAGAAGCCCGACATCGCCGTATGGCTCTCGCCTGAGGACTGGCTCAGCGACCGCGACCCGCAACTCGACAAGGCGTTGGAGGTGCTGGGACGCGCCCTCCGCGCCGAGAAACCCTAATCTATGACGCGGTTCCCCCTGCAGGCAGGGGGAACCCGCGACAGCGACAAAATCGCGTGAATCGCAAAGAGAAGTTAGGTACTCTATATCAAGTGGAGTACAGTGGAGGCGACGATGACGATTTTACAAGACAAAGATCGACAGACTCTACAGCAGCGGTTTAGCGGACTGCCAAACACGGTGAAGCTGGTCGTGTTCACCACGAACGCCCAGCCTGAGACCAGCGAACTGCTCTCGCAAATTGCGCAGGAGCTGGTGAGCGTCGGGAGCAGCAAGATTACGCTGGAGCAACACAGTTTGGAAGCCGAGCCAGCAGTTGCACAGGACTACAACATCACCCTCGCCCCTGCGATTGTGGTGCGTACAGAAGAGAAGGACTACGGCGTGCGCTATCTGGGCATCCCGGCAGGGTTCGAGTTCGCCTCGCTGGTGGGCGCGATTGAAGATGTCGGCAAGGGCGACCCCGGTCTCTCGCCTGATAGCCGCCTGATGCTGGCGAACCTGCGCAATCCTGTGCATATTCGCGTGTTCGTTACCTACGGCTGCCCGTACTGCCCTGCGGCGGTGCGCCTTGCCCACAAACTGGCGATGGCGAGCGACCTCATCACCGCCGAGGGCGTCAGCAGCGAGGAGTTCCCAGAGTTGGCGAACCAGTTCGGCGTGATGGCAGTACCCAAGACCGTGATTAACGACCGCCATAGCTTCGAGGGCGCACTGCCCGAGCCAGCCTTCGTGCAGCAGGTACTGCGTGGGGCGTCCTCCAGCGGGCTGATTATCGTGCCGTAGGCGTGGATTTTGCAGAGCCGTAAACGCGGCCTCCGACACGTACCCAACTCGTAGCGTTGGCGTTTTTTTTCTTCGTCAGCGAGACGCTGACGCTACGCAGCACATCCAACCCCGTAGCGTCGGCGTCCCACCGACGAAGCCTAACCTGTAGCGTCGGCGTCCTCGCCGACGACATACCCAAACTCGTGTAGTATAATAGCTCCGATGCGCGACTTTCGAACGGTCAGTCAGCGGGTCAGTGCGCTGTTCGAGCAGGCGGCACGCCCAGAGAATCGAAGTCGCTATGACGAAGAGCTCTGGCGCTACTACCCGCAACTGAAAACGCCTCAGGGCCGCATCCAACAGACGCGCTATGTGTATGACCTATGCCAGCTGGCGCGATTCGACCCTGAGGGTAAGCGCGTGCTGGATGCGGGCTGCGGCTTCGGCTTGCAACTTATCGTGCTTCATTTTATGGGCGCTCGTGAGGCAGTCGGATTCGATCCCAGCGAGCGTCGCCTGCGCACTTTTCAGCACCTCATCGCCGATTTCCAACTACAAGGCGTGCAGGCGCAGCTCGCCGCTTTGGAGCAAGTCGATTACGACCCCGCCTCGTTCGATATGCTCCTCTCGAACGAGGCGATTTCGCACTACCCTGATGTCGACGAGTTCCTAACGCGGGCGGCGCGCTGGCTCAGGCGCGGTGGGGTGCTAATCCTCGCCGACGGCAACAACGCTGCAAACCCGAAACTTGCCGCGCACACCCGCCAACTCTGGCAACGATTTGAAAACGGTCCTGCAGGCGAGTTTGGGGGGCATCGCATCCTGAAACCGTATCTGCAGCAGCGCACCGAGATTATCCAAGCAGCCTTTCCCGACCTGCCTCCAGAAACCGTACAAATCCTGGCGCAACGCACCAGCCTGCTCACACGCCCCGCGATTTTGCAAGCGGTGGAGCGGTATCTGCAAACGGGCGAACTTCCGAGTTCTATGTACGATCCTGCCCAGTGCCCTGTCAACCCCTATTCGGGCGCGGTCATCGAGCGGCTGTTCCACCCAATAGAGTTAGCCCGCCACATCGAGCGGTTCGGTTTCCGTGCGTGGGCGTATGCCTACTTCGGCGGTGCAGGGGGCAACCCCCTCGTGCGCGCCGTGAACGCGCTGCTGATGCGCCTGACCCCACTCTCGCTGCGTTGGGCGCGCAGCTTTCGCGTGATTGCCGTGCGCCAATAGCGATGCGTATCGCCCTGTTCACCGTGAGCCTCGAAGTCGGCGGCGCGGAGCGGGTGTTTGTCACGCTCGCGAACCGCTTCGCCGAACGCGGGCACAGCGTGCAAGTCGTTCTGATGAAACCAGAGGGCGCCCTGCGCCAGGAGCTTCACTCGGCAATTCCGATTGTCGACCTGCGCACCTATCGCACCTGGCGCACGGTGCTGCCGCTCGCACGCTATTTGCGTCGCGAGCGTCCCGACGCCTTGCTCAGCACGCTCAGCCAGCCCAATCTGGTGGCGATTCTGGCGAAACGCCTCGCGCGGGTTCCAACGCGCGTAGTCGTGCGCGAGGCGAGTACCCCAACGCGCGAGTTCGGCGACGCGATCAAGCTCAAGGATCGGGTTGTGCCTGCGCTGATTGCCCGCGTGTACCGCTACGCGGACGCGATTGTCGCCGTCTCGAAGGGCGTGCAGACCGACCTACTCCGCCTTACGGGACTGCCTCAGACGCGCATCCCCTGCATTTATAACCCTGTGATTACGCAGGAGTTGCTGCAGAAGCGCGAGGCAGCCGTAGAACACTCGTGGTTCGTGGAGGGCGCGCCCCCTGTCGTACTGGCGGTGGGGCGGCTGACCGCTCCAAAAGATTTCCCGACGCTGCTACGCGCCTTCGCCCGACTGCCCGCGCCCGCTCGCCTGCTCATTCTGGGCGAGGGCGAGCAACGCGCCGAGCTGGAGCAACTTGCGCAGCAACTCGGAATCGCTGAGCGCGTGCAGCTGCCCGGCTACGAGCCGAACCCGTTCCGCTACATGCGTCGCGCGTCCGTGTTCGTCCTCAGCTC
>CALGZO010000085.1 GCA_937934465.1 uncultured Fimbriimonadales bacterium
TACAGTGGCTTGGACATTCCTGTCCAAGCGTTGCTGGTGGCGGGGACGCTGACGGTAGATTGGTACGACGGCATTCCTGCCGTCGCCTTGCGCACTCGTGGCTTGGACAATCTTGTCCAAGCGTTGCTGGTGGCGTGGACGCCGACGGTACGCTGGTGCGACGGCATTCCTGCCGTCGCCTTGCGCACTCGTGGCTTGGACAGTCTTGTCCAAGCAGTTCTCGTTGGCGGGGACGCCGACGCTGCAGTGGTTGGTGTTGTTGGCTGGGGTACTGATGCGACGGCAGGAATGCCGTCGCACCTGTGTTGTTCGTCGGCGGGGACGCCGACGCTACGAGTGTGTTTCGTTGGCGGGGACGCCGACGCTACGAGTGTGTTTCGTTGGCGGGGGTGCTGACGCGACGGCAGGAATGCCGTCGCACCTGTGTTGTTCGTTGGCGGGGATGCCGACGCTACGGCTGGATGTTGCGGCGGGGATGCCGAGGATGCGACGCCATTCTCGGCGTCGCATCCAGTGGTAGCTTGTCAGCCCTTTACGCCTGCTGTAGCTTTCGCCTCGGCTTTGGCTTCGGTCTTGGGCGCGTCGTAGCGGCGCGCACGCGGCTTGATAAGGCTCACATCCACAGGCTCGTAGTGAATGTCGGGACCGTCGGGCGTCCAACGCGCCATGGTGGTCTTGAGGTAGTTCTCGTCGTCACGCTGGGGGAACTCTGGCTTGTAGTGCGCCCCACGGCTCTCGTTGCGATCGAGCGCACACGCCGTGATGCAGATAGCGAGCTCCAGTTGATGCTCCAGCGTGCGCGTGAACGGAATCACCTGGTTTGTCCAGCCAGCGTGGTCGGCAATGTTCACATGCTTGACCCGCTCGCGCAACTCCTTGAGCTGCTCGACAGTACGCGCCAAGCGTGGGTTCTCGCGCACGACGGTCACATTCTCGTCCATCAGCACGCGCATCTCATCGGCGAGGCGATAGGGGTTCTCGTTGCCTGTGCGCTTGCTAATCGCCTCGAAATGCTCCTGATGTTTGTGCTGTTCGCGCTCGTACAGACTGCTCGGCAGGTCGAACGCGGAGCCGTCCAGATTCTTGAGGTATTCCACGACAGCGGGACCCGCGACTTCGCCTGCGAAGATGCAGCTCAGCAGCGAGTTCGCGCCCAGTCGGTTCGCGCCGTGATACTGGTAGTCCACTTCGCCCACGGCGTAGAGTCCGGGAATGTTGGTCATCTGGTTGCGCGGGTGGACAGGCTCCATCACGCCGTCGCCGTTCACTGCGTAGTCCACCCACAGTCCGCCCATCGAGTAGTGTTGGGCGGGGTAGATGCGCATAGGGACTTCGCGCGGGTCGTCGCCCACGAATTTGAGGTAGACCTCCAGGATGCCGAGCAGTTTCTTCTCGATTTGCTGGCGTGGTAGGTGCGTGATGTCGAGATAGACTTGGTTTTTACCTTGGATGCCTCGGCGCTGGTTCACGCACACATCGTAGATTTCGCGGGTGGCGATGTCGCGCGGCACGAGGTTGCCGTAGGCGGGATACTTCTCTTCCAGGAAGTACCATCGGTCGCTTTCGGGGATGTCGCGTGGATGGCGTTTGTCGTGGGGATCTTTGGGAACCCACACGCGCCCGCCCTCGCCGCGCACCGCTTCCGAAATCAAGCGGCACTTGTCTTCTCCCGGAATGGCAGTGGGATGGATTTGGATGAACTCGCCGTTGGCGTAGTACGCGCCTTGCTGGTAGCAGATGCTTGCCGCCGACCCCGTGTTGATGATGGAGTTGGTGGTGTTCTTGTAAATCATGCCGGGTCCGCCAGTGGCGATGACGACGGCTTCCTCGCGGAAGGCGCGTATCTCCATCGAGCGCAGGTCTTGCGCCACCAGCCCGCGACAGACGCCGTTCTCGTCCAAGATAAGCCCCAGCAGCTCCCAGCCTTCGTATTTGGTGACGCGCCCTTCCACTTCCCAGCGGCGCACCTGCTCATCGAGGGCGTAGAGCAGCTGCTGCCCCGTAGTGGAGCCGGAGAACGCGGTGCGGTGGTGGCGCGTGCCGCCAAAGCGTCGGAAATCGATCAAGCCCTCAGGCGTGCGGTTGAACGGCACGCCCATCCGATCGAGCAGGTAGATGATGGCAGGGGCGCGCTCCGCCATGCGCAGCACGGGCGGCTGGTTCGCCAAAAAGTCGCCCCCATAAATAGTGTCGTCGAAGTGAATCCATGGCGAGTCGCCCTCGCCTTTGGTGTTCACCGCGCCGTTAATCCCGCCCTGAGCGCACACAGAGTGCGAACGCTTCACGGGCACTAACGAGAACAAATCGACTTGCACGCCCGCTTCTGCGAGCTTCATCACGGTCATCAGACCGCCTAATCCGCCTCCAACTACAGCAACTTGCTTCTTAGCCATAAGTGTTGCCTCCTACGAGTGCGCTAAGGGGTTGGGCGGCGCCTCGTGCATAAAGAAACCCGCCAACGCCGTAATCCCCAGCGCGGTCAATAATACGAATCCAATCATGCAGAACCGATACAGATTGCGCTGCGCGCGGTCGCTAATCGCGATGCCCCAGCGTATCGCGAAGTTCCACACGCCGTTGAACAGATGGTACGAACTCGCCGTGATGCCCAACACATAGAGCGCAACGACCCACGGCTCCGAAAAGTGCGCCTGCATTCCGCTGTAGGAGACGTCCTTCCCATACAGCTTGTGGCTCACCGTCGTCGAATAGACATGGAACAGCAGGAAGAAGAAAATCACCACGCCCGACACACGCTGCAGCGTGTAGCCGAGATTCTCGCGGAACTTGTACTTGAAGATGTTCGACTTGCCATGATAGGTAATCACGAACCCATACAGCGAGTGGAACAGCAAGGGCAACACAATCAGGAACAGCTCCATCGCCCACAGCACCGGTTTCGGCAGGATGGCGTTGAAGAAGTAGACCACCGCGTTGAAATACTTGGGGTCAATCGCCGCCATCGAGTTCAGAAACAGGTGCTGTACGAGATAGTAGCCGACCGGAAAGATGCCCGTGAGGGAGTGCAACTTGTGCAGGAAGTAGTTGTCTCCCTTGAGCTTCTCTCGCCAGCCGAGTTGCGGTGCGGTTTGAACACTCATCGGTTATCGCCTCCGCTTCGATTATACCCGATACGCACGCCCTACGGTACAATACAGGTGGGCGAAAAGCCATAATTATACAACGGAGAGATCGGATGAAGATAGCGGTTGCAGGAACGGGCTATGTGGGCTTAGTGACGGGCGTGGTGTTCGCCGACTTGGGCAACGAGGTGGTGTGCGTGGACATCGACCCCGTCAAGGTGGACGCCATCAATAAAGGTCAGTCGCCGATTTACGAGCCGGGCTTGGACGAAATGCTCCAGCGCAACTTGGAGGAGGAGCGCATTCGCGCGACCACCGACTTGGAGGGGGCAACGCGCGAGGCGGAGGTCATCTTCATCTGCGTCGGCACGCCGCCCACCGACACGGGCGAGCCTGACCTACGGTATGTGGACGAAGTCGCTGCCACTATCGGGCGTGCGCTCAACGGCTACAAGATTATCGTCAATAAGTCCACCGTGCCTGTGGGCACGGGCGACCGCGTGCGGCGGATTATTGAGCAGCACCGCGCGGAGCCGCACGAGTTCGATGTGGTCTCGAACCCAGAGTTCCTGCGCGAAGGCTCTGCTATCCACGACACGCTGAACCCCGACCGCATCGTGATTGGCGCAGATAACGCGCGCGCCGCGATGAAGATTGTAGAGCTCTACGCCCCGTTGGAACGCCCGATGCTCATCACGAACCTCGCCACTGCCGAAATCATCAAGTACGCCTCGAACACTTTCCTCGCGCTCAAGATTTCGTATATCAACGCGATAGCCGACCTGTGCGAGCGCACAGGCGCGGATGTGGTGCAGGTCGCCAAAGCGATGGGCTACGACCAGCGGATAGGGCATGCGTTCCTGCAGGCAGGGCTGGGCTTCGGCGGCTCGTGTTTCCCCAAAGATGTGCAAGCGTTTATGCACACTGTGCAACGCTACCAGTTAGACTCGACGCTCTACCAGCAGATTCTGGCGATTAACAACGCGCGTCCCGTGCAGATGGTGGAGCGCGTTCGCGAGCGGCTCGGCGGGCTGGAAGGGCGCACGGTGGGCTTGCTGGGGCTGGCGTTCAAGCCCAACACGGACGACATCCGCGAGGCGCGCGCGCTGGAGCTCATCAAACTCCTGCTGCAGGCGGGCGCAACCGTAAAAGCCTACGACCCTGTGGCGATGCCGCGCGTGCAGCCCCTCCACCCAGAGGTGGTCTACTGTCGCAACGCCTATGAAGTCGCCGAAAACGCCGATGCGCTCGTGCTGGTCACCGAGTGGAACGAGTTCCGACAGCTCAACTTCGAGCGCATCCGCAACGCGATGCGTCAGCCGAACCTGTTCGACGGGCGGAACCTGTACGACCCGCAGCGCATGCGCAAGTTGGGCTTTTATTACTACGGCGTCGGGCGCGCCGCCGACAACGGCGAGTTCAAGACGATGCTCTGAAGGTATACTAACGCCGATTTGCACTCGCTACGAACGGGCTGGGGCTGGCTCGCGCTGGGCGCGTTGGCGTTGGGTGTGCGGCTAATCGGTATCCGTTGGGGACTGCCGAACGCCGAACGCCACTTCTCCTATCACCCAGACGAATGGCTCATCCTGCTGGCAAGCTACTTCACGATTAACCCCTATCGCGGCGAGTTCCTGCCGGGTTTTTACAACTACGGCACGCTGCCGATGTACCTGTGGAGCGTGTGGCTGCACTGGCTGAGCGCGGTGGGCGTGATAGGCGGCTTGCCTGAGAACGCGACGCCTGCGCAGATAGCCGCGCTGCGGGCAGACCTCTACTTTTGGGCGCGTGCGCTGGTCGCGCTGATGGGCGCGTGCGCGGCAGTCGTAGTGGGTCGCACAGCGGCGATGGTTGCGGGGCGCGGCGCGGGCGTCATCGCGGCGCTATGCATGGCGTTCGCGCCTGCGCTGGTCGTGCATAGCCGCTTCCAAACCGTCGATGTGCCCACGATGCTCTTCGTCGCGCTGGCGTTGCACCAGTCGGTGGCGCTGGGGCGTTCCGAGCGACCGTGGCGCACGCTGTTATGGGGCGCGTTCTGGGCGGGTTGCGCCGCTGGCTCAAAATACAACGCGGGGCTATCGCTCATCGCAGTGCTGGTGAGCGTATGGCTCACGCCGCCGCCTCGCTTGGCGACGCGACGCGCCCAAGCCAGCGTCGCGGCGGTCGGCGTCGCAGCGCTGACCTTTCTGGCGGTTTGCCCGGGCGTGTGGGCGGACTCCGAGCGGTTTTGGAGCCACTTCTGGTACGAGGTGCGCCATGTGGGGCAGGGGCACGGCGAGATTTTCACCGACACGGGGCTGGGCTGGGTGTATCACATCCGTCCCAATCTCAGCGTGGGGTTCGGCGCAGTGGGGCTAATCGCGAGCGTGGTGGGGTGGCTGCTCTATCGGCGTGAGCGGGCGCTGTGGGGCGTTGCGGCGGCGTCGGCGGCGTACTATCTGCTGATTGGCGCGGCGGAGGTGCGCTTTATGCGCTACACCTTCCCGCTGTTCCCTGCGCTGGCGCTGGGCGTGGGGCTATTGTGGGCGTCGGGCGCGCCGCGCCTGCCCCGTTGGAGCGCGCCGACGCTGGCGAGTTTTGCCCTCGCGTGGCAGTTGGTGAGCGCAATCAGCCTCACCGCGTGTATGCTCCAGCCCGACGCGCGCGACCAAGCCGCTCAGTGGGTTCGCGCGAACCTCCCAGCGGGCGCACGCATCGGCTTCCCGACCGTGCCGTGGTTCTACACCCCGCCGCTGTTCCCCCAAACCGGCGAGCTGCGCTGGCAAGACCGCTTGATGCACGCCCAGAACGCGCCGCGCTATCGGCTCATCCCGCTCGCGCCGCCCGAATGGAACGCCGAAGCCCTCCAAGCGTCGCGACCTGAATACCTCATCATCACCGAGTTCGAGGCGCGCGATGTGCAGCGTATCGGACGCGCCGATTACCAAGCCTTTATGCGTATCGTGCAAGACCATTACGAGCGTGCGCACACTTTCGCCAACGAGCCGCCGCTGCTGAAGCGCACGGCGAACCTCCCCCACGACCTGCTCTATATCTGCCCGACCGTGACCGTGTATCAGCTACGCTGAGGCGGCGTGCGTTGCCCGACGCGACACGCGCAGGGTGAAGACGCTGACGGCTATCGCGCCGACGAGCCATATAGCCGTCGCAAT
Organism: uncultured Fimbriimonadales bacterium; assembly: GCA_937934465.1. Classification (GTDB taxonomy): domain Bacteria; phylum Armatimonadota; class Fimbriimonadia; order Fimbriimonadales; family GBS-DC; genus GBS-DC. The sequence continues at coordinate 6,236 of CALGZO010000085.1, forward strand.
CGGGCGTTGAATCCAAAACGCCAGCCCCGCCATCACTCCACCCTGAATCAGCCAAATCGCCAACGGCGTCAGCGACGCCGACGGTCGCCACTGCGGGACTATCTTCAGGTAGACCCAACTCAGCACCCAACCCGTCGCCAGCCAGCCCAGCCAGTTCTGCAGGGGCATCCCGTAGAACGGACCTTCCACTTCCCAGAACCAGTAAACGAACGCCGCTGTGCCTGGCGCATCGCGCGCTGTGGAGACCGCCGCGTCCATCGCCACATCCCACCAAGTGAGCAGCGCCGCCGCCGCCAGCGGAACCGCCCCGCGCGGAACGCCCCACAAGAAACTCAGATGCAACGCAGGGTAGAGCATCATAAACCACGAGGGCGGTATCACATATGGCACATGCCCCAGAAACTTCGGTCCGAGCCGCTCGGTATATTCGTACCCGCCGAACGGAAAGCCCGTCAGCACCCCCATCAGCTCCACGCCGCCTGCCAACACCACGCACACTCCCAACAGCCACAGCGTCGCGCGCCAGCCCTGCGTGTGCGCCATATGAAACAGCGACGCGCCTATCCCAAACAGCACGCATAGCATGCCCAACACCATCGACAGGCGGTTATAGTCCAGCGCAGGCAGGTTCTGGAACCCGCTAAACAGCAGCCCACTGCCCACAACAGTCGCCGCCGCCGCCAGTAAGTTGAGCGCCACAAAGCCATGCGCCACACGCTTGAGCATCGTCGGTTTCATACCGACACAAAGTCTACCCTGCACAAGAGGAACGCCCTAACCCTTGATGGATTTA
>CALGZO010000086.1 GCA_937934465.1 uncultured Fimbriimonadales bacterium
ACGATTTTGAGGTCGCTGAAGCATATCCCGACGGCGTCGATGCGCATCAGTAGCTCGTTCGGCGCGGGCTGGGGCGTGGGCAGGCGTTCGGGCTTGCCGTCGCGCCCCAGATTCTCCAACCCTGCACCGTATAGGTTCCAGCGCAGGTGGCGGCTGGGGATATTCATCACAAATCTTCGGGCTTCACGCCCAGCGTCACGGTAATATCGCGCGTCTGACCGTCGCGCCAGATGCGTAGCGTAATCTGCTGACCGGGCTTCGCGCGGAGCATAAAGTTCTGCATCTCTTCGATGGAGCGCAGCGGACGCCCGTTGAGCTGCAGGATGACATCGCCTGGCTGGATGCCTGCCGAGCGGGCAGGCGAGTTGGCGACGACGCCGTCGATGAACATACCGTTGGCAGGGAATCGCACATCTGGCAGCCGTTCCTGCAAGAAGCGACGAATCTGCGGGTCGCTGATGTCGGCGTAGCTGATGCCCAGCCACGCTTGCCCCACCGAGCCATGCTCTAAAATTTCCTTGATGACCTGCTTCACGCGGTTGATGGGGATGGCGAAGCCGATGCCCACATTCGCGCCGACGGGCGAGAAGATGGCAGTGTTGATGCCAATCAGCCTGCCGCGCGAGTCGGCAAGCGCGCCGCCGGAGTTGCCCTGATTGATGGCGGCGTCGGTCTGAATGAACCCGCTGGGCGCGCCTGCGCCCTCCAACGAGCGGTTCAACGCGCTCACGATGCCCGCCGTCACGGTCGTGCCCAACCCGAACGGGTTGCCGACGGCGACCACCCAGTCGCCCACCTGCAGTTTATCGGAGTCGCCCAGCTGCGCCACAGGCAGGTTCTTGCCGTTGATTTTGAGCAAGGCGATATCGTTCTGCGCGTCGGTTCCCAGCACGGTGGCTCGGAATCGGCGTCCGTCTTGGAGGGTCACGAAGATGTCGCGCGCCAGTTGCCGCTGGATACGCACCACATGGTTGTTGGTGACCACATAGCCGTCGGCGCTGATAATCACGCCGGAGCCGCGTCCGCCCACCTCGCGCCAGCCGCCCCACACGCGCACCTCGCCAGTGGTGTCCACATTCACCACTGCGGGCGAGATACGCTGGGAAGCCGTGCGTAGCATCGTCTCGAAGCTGGTAGGTGCAGGTTCATTCGTGGTAGGGCGTTGCTCCAGCAGGCGTGTCAGCGCCGTGCGGCTTGCCTCCGTGTCGCCCGTCGGCGCCGCCGTCTGCATCAGCCCCCCACGATCTGGATAATAGGTGTTCAGCACATACGCGCCTGTGGCGAAGCCCAGCGCGAACAGTACCACAAAGCCCAGAACCTTTCTCATAGGCGTCCCTCCATAGAGTGTACCCGAATTTTAGACGAGCGGAGGCGAGCGCAGTTGCCCAAGCGTCTACACCTTCGCCTTCTTCCAGCCGCCGTGCTTGAACAGCGCCATCATCAGCAGTCCGCTGAAACCTGAACTGATTGCCATCGCCCACCACGCGCCATAAGCGTCCCAGCCTAAGCCGAGCGCTAATAGGTACGCCAACGGCACGCGCACCACCCACTGCGTCAAGAAGGTCGCCAGCATCGCCTTCATCGAGTCGCCTGCGCCCTGCAACGCGCCCGCCAGCGTCATGCCGAACGCCAGCAGCGGCTCGGTTAGCGCGTTGATTCGCAAATACGCGACCGCCAACGCCTTCACTTGCGGGTCGCTGGTGAACAGCCCTGCGAACTGCTCGGCAAACACGAAGAACACAACCGCCATCGTGGTCATCACTGCGCACGATTGCCACGCGGCGGTCCATCCGAACCGCTCGGCGAGCCGTTCGTTCTTCGCACCCAACGCCTGCCCTACCAACGCCGACGCCGCAATCGCGAACGCAAAGCCGGGCATAAACGCAATCGACTCGGCGGTCAGTCCAATCGGCAGCGCGGCGACTGCCGCTGTGCCTGCCGCCGTCGCCGCCAGTATCCCTGTGAACATCACGGAGCTGGTGGTGTAGATAAAGGTTCGCGCGGAGGCGGGCAGTCCGATGCGTAGGATACGGCGTTGCCACTCCAGTATCGGCAGCGCAGGCAGGGCTAACTCGCGGCGCGGGCTGAACCACTGCTGCAGCCAGAGCATGCCTGCCCCCGCCCACAGCGAGAGCGCCATCGCGATTCCCGCGCCTTGAATCCCCAGCTGTGGCAAGCCGAACTTGCCGAAAATCAGCAAGTAATCGCCCACGATATGCACCCCAGTCGCGACGATACTGGCGTACATCGGCGAGCGCGTGTCGCCCAAGCCGCGAAAAGTGCCGCTCAGCCCCATCATGATGAAGCTTGCAGGCGCGCCCAGTAACGCCCATCCCAGAAACCGACGCGCCTGCGCGTCCGCGCCCGCCTCCAAGCCGTACCAGCGAATGACCTGCGGCAGCAACAGATAGCCCAGCGTCGTGAACGCCGCCCCCAGCAGCACTGCCAACCCCAACGCCTGACGCGCCGCGTCGCGCAGGTTCTGCTGGTCGTTCGCGCCTGCCATCCGCGCCACAATCGCCGTCGCGCCTGTGGAGACCGCCATCGCCAACGCCATCGTCAGAAACAGCAGCTGACTGCCCACGCCCACCGCCGCCAGCGACTCCGCGCCCAGACGCCCCACAAATATCCGATCCAGAAAACTATTCGCCGATTGCACTACCGAAGCCGCCATCGTCGGCAACGCCAGTCGCCAGACAGTACGCGCCGCTTGGTCTTCGGAGAGCAAACGCGCCTCCGAAACGCCCGAATAACGCATGGTTTTCATAACGGTTGAACGATTGACCCTATGCGCAGGCGCAAGCGCGCCCACGCCATACAGCCCGATTATACCTGCTCGAATCGGGTATGCTTATGCCATGCGCTGGGGTTGGATGCTGTTCGACGCGGCGGCGTTGACGCTCTTCGTGCTGACCGGCTTGCGCAGCCACGGCACTTTGGACGAGTTCGGGCTGCAACGCAGTCTGCCGCCGTTCCTGATAGGCTGGTTCGGGGTTGCTTGGCTGGTCGGCGTCTATCGTGCGCAGCCGCCGAGATGGGCGTTGCCCGTTGCGTGGGTATTGGGCGTGACGCTGAGCATCATGTTGCGCAATCAGTTTCTGGGGCGAGGGCTGTTCGGGGCGATTGCGCCTGTCTTCTGGGTGATTTCACTGACGGGCGTCGCGCTGTTCACAGGGTTGCCGCGCCTGATTGCCGCGCGAATCGCACGGCGGCGCGTGGCGACTGGGTGAAGCCTCGGCACGATGCGCAAAATTCTTCTGCTAACGCTAATCGCTCTACTCATCGCGCTGTTCGCGGCTGGGGGCTACTGGTGGCGTCAGCAGACGCGCCCAGTTAGCACGACTTTCCAGCCGCAGCTGGTGCGCCTGCGCGAGCCGATGGACGCCGATGCGATTGCCCAACGCCTCTACCAACGCAAACTGGTGCGCAACCCGCGCCTGCTCGCATGGCAACTCAAGCGCAAAGGCAAATCGCAAATCGCCGCAGGCGACTACGAGTTCAGCCCCAGCCAGAACCTGTTCGAGATTGCCGACATCCTCATCCACGAGCAGTTCACGCGCAACTGGGTCACCATCCCCGAAGGCTGGACGATGGCGCGCATCGCCGAACGCCTCCACGAGCGCGGCGTCGCCGATAAGCAAGAGTTCCTGCAGCTCTGTCAGCAGCCGCAACGGTTCCAAGATATCGGCATGCCCTTGCCAGAAAACCTACATCTTGAGGGCTACCTGTTCCCCAGCACCTATCGCCTGCCGCCCGGCACTGGCGCAGAGCAAGCAATCCGCACGATGCTCCTAACCACGCGCCAACAGGTCTATCAACGCTACAAAGACGCCATGAAGCAGCGCGGGCTGAGCCTGCACGAACTGCTCACAATAGCCTCGATGATCGAGAAAGAAGTGCTGCACGACGACGAACGCCCCCGCGTGGCTTCGGTCATCTACAATCGCTTGAAGATTAACATGCCCCTCCAAATCGATGCGACGGTGCTGTACGGCATGGGCTATTGGAAGGAGCGCGTGCTGTATAAAGATTTGCGCCACCCCTCGCCTTACAACACCTATCTCAATCGGGGGTTGCCGCCCGGACCGATTGCCAATCCGGGCTTAGCCAGCATTCGCGCTGCGCTCGCCCCTGAACCGACCGACTACCTGTTTTATGTGGCGCAGGCGGACGGCTACCACCGCTTCTCGCGCACCTATGAAGAGCATCTGCGCGCCATCGAAGAGATTCGGCGTCAGCAGACCCCGTAGCGGCGTCAGCCGCACAGAGGATTTTACGCAACGGCAGGAATCTCAAGCCTCCGCACGAACCCCTCTGTGGAGGTTTGAACGATGGCTATCAAGGTAGGAGTTCAGCTTTATTCGGTGCGTGAGGATTGCAAGCGCGACTTGCCCCATACGCTGGCGGAAATCGCCAAAATCGGCTACGCCGGCGTGGAGTTCGCGGGCTACTACGACTACGACGCAGCGACCCTGCGCAAAATGCTCGACGAGAACGGCTTGGAGTGCTGCGGCACACATATCGGGTTGGACGCGCTGCTGGGCGACAACCTGCCGCGCACGCTGGAGTTCCACGCGACTCTGCAGTGTCCCTATCTGATTGTGCCCGGCTTGCCTGCTGAGCGCACGGCGTCGCGCGAGGCATGGCTGGAGACCGCACGCCTGTTCAACGAGATTGCCGAGCAGCTCAAACCGCACGGCTTCCGTACAGGCTATCACAACCACTGGATCGAGTTCCAGCCGTACGAGGACGGCGAGTTGCCGTGGGATGTGTTTTTCGGCAACACGACGCCCGATGTGATTATGCAAATCGACACGGGCAACGCGCTACATGGCGGGGCGCACGCGGCGCCGTTCGTGCGCAAGTACGCGGGACGCGCCGTCACGGTACACTGCAAAGAGTTCTCCAGCACGAACAGCAGCGCCATCATCGGCGAAGGCGAAGTGCACTGGAGCGACTTTTTCGAGGCGTGCGAAACGGTCGGCGGCACGCAGTGGTACATCGTGGAACAAGAGACCTACGCGCACACGCCTCTTGAAACCATCCGCCTCTGCTTCGAGGCGATGCGGAGCATGGGTAAGGTGTAATCTGCGTCGGCGCGGCTCGCTACGCAGGCGCGGCGCAACTCTGGGTAAATGCGATAAAATCTTGCAGCGTCTCTTCGGCGCGCCCCGACACGATGGCGCGTTGGGCGACAAAGACGCCGTCGCGAATGTCGTCCACGCGCCCTGCGAGCCACAACGCCACGCCTGCGTTGGGCAGGATTGCCTGCATGCGCGATTCGTCGTCGCCCGTTATCGCCGCGCGGAGAATCTGCGCGTTCTCCTGCGGCGTCGCGCCGGGCGTCAACGCCGACTCAGGAACCGCCTGCAGCCCCAAATCGCTCGGCGTGAACTCGAAAGTCTCGATAGAGCCGTCGGACTTGAGATGCGCCGCAACTGTGACGCCTATCGGCGAGACCTCGTCGAGCCCGTCCATCCCATGCACCACCAACGCGCGTTGTGTGCCCAGCTGCGCCAGCGTTTCGGCTATGAGCGTGAGCCATTCCCAGCTGAACACACCCAGCAGCTGCTTGGGGGCGTTGGCAGGGTTGGTCAGCGGTCCGAGCAAGTTGAACACGGTGCGCACGCCGAGCTCGCGCCGCACAGGGGCGACATGGCGCATCGCAGGGTGATGCATCGGCGCGAACATGAACCCCACGCCCACCTGCTCGATGCCCTGTGCAATCTGCTCGGGAGTTAGGTTCAGGTTCACGCCCAGCGCTTCCAGCACATCCGCGCTGCCACAGCGACTGCTCACAGCGCGATTGCCGTGCTTGGCGATGGGTACGCCTGCCGCCGCCACGACAAACGCCGTCGCTGTGGAGAGGTTCCAAGTCTTCAGCGTGTCGCCGCCCGTGCCGCAGGTGTCCAGCAGGTCGGGGTTGCTAATCGGCACTTTGACTGAGTGCTTACGCATCGCCCGCGCGAAGCCGATGAGCTCGTGGAGCGTCTCGCCGCGCGTGCGCATCGTCATCAGCACGCCTGCTATCTGCACAGGCGTCAGCGCGCCTTGCATCATCGCGTCCATTAGCTGCTCCGCTTGCGCGGAGTCCAAATCTTCCCCTTCCAACACGCGCCGTACCAGCAATCCGAGTTCCATAACTGTAAACTATACCCGCATAATCGCATCGAGGCTCGGCTCCTGAGAACTTAACCCCGTGAAGCGACACAATCGGTAGCAGGAACTTTATCGGCTCTAACGAACCTTGCGCAGGGCGCAACGCCCCCTGGAGGTTGAACATGAACAAGATACGCTTAGGGCTGATTGGCAGCGGCGGTATGGCGCGCCATCATATTAATGTGCTGCAAGGCGTGAGCGAAGCGGAACTGGCGGCTGTCACGGAGCCAAGTCAAGACCAACGCCACGCGACGCTGGAACGCTTCCCCCACCTGCACGGCGCGCCGTTCTTCGACGACTATCGCCAAATGCTGGAACAAGTGGAGCTGGACGGCGTGATTATCGTGACCCCCCACACGCTCCACTTCGAGCAGGCGATGGCGGCGCTGGATAAAGGACTGCATGTGATGATCGAGAAGCCGATGGTCTGCACTGTCGAACACGCGCAGATACTGGTGCGGCGTATTCGTGAGACGGGCAAAGTGGGGCTGATTGCCTACCAGAGGCACTACATCCCCGTCTATCGCTATGTGTATGAGGGGATTCGGCGCGGCGAGATTGGCGAGCCGCACTTCGTGCAAGCCATCAACCTGCAAAACTGGATGCACGCCACCGCCAACACTTGGCGTCAAGACCCTGCGCTGTCGGGCGGCGGACAAATCAACGACACAGGCTCGCACTTGGTGGATTTCCTGATGTGGATTATCGACGCGCCCGCCGTCAAAGTGAGCGCGTATATGCAATATTTTGACCGCAAGGTGGATATCAACTCCGCGTTGGCGTTCGAGTACGCCAACGGCACGATTGGCAACCTCTCGATTATCGGTAGCACCACCGTCGGCTGGCACGAGGAGATTACCGTCGTGGGCAGCGAGGCGAGCTACCTGATTCGGCACGACCAGCTGGAGATATGCGACGCGCGCGGCAACCGCTACAAGCAGGAGCATCTGCCGCCCGGCTCGCAGCCCGTGATTAACTTCGTGAACGCGATACTGGGACGCGAGGAGGTGCAGTCCAAGCCAGAGAACGCGCTGCGCATCACGGCGTTCACGGAGGCGGCGTGGCAGTCGGCGGCGGAGGGGGGCGTTCCCAAGCCCATCGCGCAACTCCAAGAATAGATAGGGTACACTTTACCGTGCGGTCGCGCTAAGCGGGGAGCTGGCGGTTCCCTGTACCTGCAACCCGCCATAGCAGGGCTGAACTCCGCCTCGAGGCGGGACGGTGGACGCGAGCCGAGCGCACGCGCCCGTGTGGATCATCGGGACTTACGCAACGGAGGGATGGTGAACCCCGCCAGGTCCGGAAGGAAGCAACGGTAAGTCGTTTCCCCGTGTGCCGTAAGCCCCCCGATAGGAGCGGGTAGCGACGCCACGACGCGCCCAACGCCGTCGACAGGCGGTGCGCGACCGCATCACCGCTCTAACAAGTTGCGCAAAGCAGGCTCCAGCGTCGGATAGCGAAACTCGTAGCCTGCCGCGAGGAGCCGCTTGGGCAGAACGCGCGAGCCTTGCAGCAGAAAATCTGCCGCCTCGCCCAGCATCAGGCGCAGCGCAAACGCAGGCGCACGCAACAGCGCAGGACGCAGCAAGACCTTGCCCAGCGCCTTCGCGAACTCTTGCATCGTGACAGGGTTCGGCGCGGTGCAGTTGAACGCGCCTACAAGGTCGTCCCGCGTCATCAGGAACGCCGCTGCGCCCACCACATCTTGCAGGTGTATCCACGAGAGCCACTGCTTGCCAGAGCCGATGGGTCCGCCCACGCCGAGTTTGAACGGGGTAAGCATCCGTTCCAACGCGCCGCCCCCCTCGCCTAACACGACGCCGATGCGCATGTAGCACAGCCGCACGCCGCGCTCCTGCACGGGCGCAGCCGCCGCCTCCCACGCCTTGCCCAAATCCGCCAGAAAGCCCGACGCAGGTGGGCTACTCTCGTCGCAAGTCGCTTCGGGACTCTGGTCGTAGATGCCAATCGCCGACGCTTGTAGCATCACGCGCGGAGGCGTCTGCGCCTGCTGAATCGCTTGCACTATCAGCTCAGTGGTCTTCACGCGGCTGTACCAGAGGCGTCGTTTGACTTCAGGCGTCCATCGCTGCGCAATCGTCTCGCCCACGAGATTGATGAGGGCGTCGGCGTTGTCGAGATGCTGTGTCCACGCGCCGAGCGTGCGCGCGTCCCAGCCGACGGCTTGTACGCCTTCAGGGAGTTGCGCCTTGTCAGGATTGCGCGTCAACACGGCGAGGGTGTGTTGGGTCGCCCACTCGCGCAGCATCGCCTTGCCGATGAAACCAGTGCCGCCTGCAATAAGGACGCGCATCCTACGGCTCCACACCCAGTTCGCGCAGTTTCGCACGCAGGCGTTCAAGCTCCGCTTGCGCTTGCTCGCGCTGCAGACGCTCCGCCTCGGCTTGGCGTTGCGCTTGCTCGGCTTGGCGTTGCGCTTGCTCGGCTTGGCGTTGCGCTTGCTCGGCTTCACGCTCCGCCTGTTCCGCGCGTTCCTCGTCGGTCAGCACGGGCGTTCCATCGGGATAGAAGAAACGCAGATAGTTGAAGCGGCGTCCCCAGAAACTGCTATACATAACGCCTACCCAACCTTCCAGCACCGAGCTCCAACACCAGCCTCGCTCGTTCTTGGGTTTATCCTCATATTGCCCATCGACCCACTCCAGCCCAGTAAACTCGCTTGTGTTCGGGTCGTATAGAAAATACTCGCGCGTGCGGAACACATCACGATAGACAGTCAGCTTATCGCCCTTGTCCTTGTCGGCGGTGGAGGGCGACAGCACCTCGATAATCAGGTCGGGATACTTGCCGTCCTCTTCCCACACCACCCAGCGCCGCCGAAACTTCGTCCCGTCAACGCCCGTCACTATGAAAAAGTCGGGTCCGCGGCAGGAAGTGTCGCGCCCCATCACGATGTCCGTCGCTTGCTGGAGACTGTAGTATACGAACATGTTGCCGCCCGCGAAATAGTCGCTACGGTTCAGTCCCCAGTTCTTGGCGAGCTCCAGCAACAGATGCAACTGATAGAGGTGGATAATGTCTTCCATGGGAATATCGTCCTCGTAGGGGAGTAGGTCGGTGTATTTTTGTATCTCTGCGAAAACTTCAGGGTCGCGCGTCGCTTCATACTGCGGTAAAAGACGCTGCAGCTGTGCGATTGCATGCAGCTGCAAGACCTGCTCTGGCGTGATGATTTCCACTTCCCGACCGTCAATCGTGATGACCATGGCAAAACCTCGCACTTAGTATACCCAAACGGGTATTATACTGCCTACTTACTCAAGGAGGAGACCATGCGAACAGGCATAGTTCTCATAACAGCGGGTTTACTGACAGCGTTTGCGTGGAGCCAGATGCGCGATGTGCCGCCCGGACACTGGGCGTATCAGGCGATTCGTGAGTTGGTGCGCTTGCGCATTTTGGAAGGCTTTCCCGACGGCGAGTTCAAGCCGAACCGCCAGATGACTCGCGCCGAGTTCGCGCAGGCGATTGCACGCGCCTATCGCGTCATCGAGGAGCGCATTCAAGCGACCGAGAATCGGCTCAATCAGATTGCCCCTCAAGGCGACGAGACCGCCCAACCCTTACCCCAAGAGCGTCCACTCCAAGAGTTGCGACAGGCGGTGAGCGAGCTGCAGCAGCTGCGCCAAGCCATAGAGAGCCTCCAACGGCTGGCGCAAGAGTTCGAGACCGAGCTGAGCGCGCTGAACCTCAGCGTGCGCGACCTGCGACGCGACTTGGCGAGCTTGGAAGAGCGCATCCGCTTAGAAGAGCGACGCAAGAACCGCATCACGGGCGACCTCACGCTCGCAGTGTTCGGCACGCACAGCTACGATGGGCGTAGCGCGTATACCCTCAACGGGCTGGAAATCAACCCCACAGGCAAGTTCCTGCAGAGCGTGGGCGTGCTGCATGAGCTGGGGCTGCAGGTGGATGTGCCTATAAACGCGCAGGTCGATGCGAAAGCGACCTTCATCATCGGCAACTACCTGCCCTTCACGCGCGGCGCGACGCGCCTCGCCGACTTCATCGACGCCGATAAGACCGCTCCCAGCGTGGGCGCAACTGATTTTACAATCTGGGAGGCGTATATTACCTTCCCGATAGAAGTGTTCGGCAGGCGCGTGCAGGCAGAGGTGGGGCGCATCCCCATCAAACTCACGCCGTACACCCTACAGCGCATCGAACCTGACTACTACCTGGCGTTCGAGCGGTATCGCGACCGCGCGCATCGAGCGGACGGCGCGCGCCTGTCGGCAAACTTCGGCGGATTGGACGCGCAGCTGTTCCTCGTGAGCAGCTACGGCATCCAATCGAACACTGCGCGGCTGTTCCCCATCTACTTCGCGAACCACAACGCCTCCGTAAGCGCGCCTGCCGACCAGATGGCAGGGGCGCGGCTGGGCTACCAGTTCCGCGTGGGCGAGTTCCCTGTGCAGCTGGGCGCAACCTACTTTGCGGCGGGCGTTGGACGCAATCGCGCGCTCAACCACATCAACAACACCGTGCGCGCCGACATCAACCGCGTCGATGTGCTGGGCTTCGACCTACAATCGCGCGCCAGCGATATCGAGTTGCGCTTCGAGTACGCCCTGAGCAATCTGTTGCGCGGGGGCGGAACACGCGCTATCGGCAGTCGCAATAAAGCGTTCGACATCAGCGCATCCTATCAGTTCTCGGAGCGGTGGGACGCGCAGCTGGGCTACCGCGAGATCGAGCCGTACTTCGTCGCGCCGGGCAACTGGGGGCGCATCGGCTACCTGTACAACCCGTCCGATTTGAAGGGAACCTACTTGACGACACGCTATCAGGTCAGCGAGGAGTTAGCGCTGCGCTTGGCGGCGGATTTCTACACGGGCGCGGCAAAACTCCCCTTCAATCGGGGCTATCAGAGCCGCGACCGCATGCGTCGGGTGCAGCTGGAGGCGAACTACCGCTACAATCCGCGCTGGCGATTCCACCTGACCTACGAAAATGTCGGCTGGGAGATTAACAGCTTCGCGCTCGGCGGACAGCGCGGCAAACCCGAATGGAACTACCTCACCCTGCGCGCCGCCTACGACCTCGGCGAGAACACTGAATTTGATCTGCTGTACCAGTATATCGATGCGAACGGCAAGGGCGTCGCGTTCCTAAGCGGCGGTCCCAGCACGGCGGGCAATCGCGCAGGCGTGTTCGCCGCCAATCTGCGGTATACCTTCTGAAGCGAGGCTGCCCACGCTTGGGTGGGGAACCTCCAAGCGTGGGCGATGTGTCAACTTTGGAACACGGCGCGCAGGGCGTCGGCGATGTGGCGCAAACCTAACTCAGGAAACACGCGATAGCCGCTCACTTCCGCAGTGATGTAGCCGTTGTAGCCGATAGTCTCCAACGCGGCGCGCACGGCAAGCCACGGCACATCGCCCTGCAGTGGGTTCGTAAAGCCCTGAATGTTGCCTATATCGCCCCGAAAGTCCTTCACATGCACGCGCCGTATCCGATTGCCCAGTATCGTAATCCACTGCTGCGGGTAGCCATACGCCAGAATATTGCCCGCATCGAAATAGACGCCCACATAGGGGCTGCCGATGGAGTCGATGAGGTCGCGCATCTCCAGCGGGCTAAGCAGGAATCGGTTCCAGACATTCTCAATTGCAATCACGACGCGGCGTCGCTCGGCGTCGGGGGCGAGTTGTTGGAGCGCGGCTTTGGCGCGTTCGTAGGCAACATCGTAGGGCACATCGGTCGTCACGACGCCGGGTACAACCAGAATCGCCTCTACACCCATCGCCTGAGCCAAGCGTAGCTGCTGACGGCACAGATCGAGCGACTCCTCGCGCACGGCAGGGTCAGGGTGAGTGAAAGGTTTCTGCCAATAGACGCCTGTGGAGAGCGCGCTGAGTTCGACGCCGATAGTGTCCGCCTCACGCCGCAGGGCTTGGGCGTCGGCGTCCGCTGTAGCAGGGCTGAGCGCGCCCTCAAACTCCATATTGAACTCGATGGCATCGAAGCCCGACTCTTTGGCGACGCGCAAGCAGGTTTTGGCGTCCCAAGCGCCGGGCATCGTCCATCGGTTGATTCCGATTCGGAATGCGCGTGCCACTTAGTTCTGTTGGATTGGGTTCACACTCACACGGCGACGGTGGCGCGGTCCTTCAAACTGCACATGCCCGTCCACAAGTGCGAACAGGGTGTCGTCGCTGCCGCGCCCGACATTGCGTCCCGGATGGAACTTCGTGCCGCGCTGACGGACAATCACATTCCCCGCGCGCACGAACTCGCCGCCGTATGCCTTCACGCCCAGAAACTTCGGGTTGCTATCCCGACCGTTCCGCGTACTGCCGACGCCTTTTTTACTTGCCATAGTGATTGCCTCCTAACTCTCTGTGGCTTGGACTTTCTTGTCCAAGCATCATTCCGTCGGCGGGGACGCCGACGCTACGCTAAGCACGGACAGGAATGCCGTGCTAAGCATGCATTATACCCTACCGCGCCGTCTGATTGTTCCCGCCGAACAGGATGCGATAGTAGCAATACACGATTAGCGCGGTGAAGAAGACCCACGCGCTCAGCATAAATATCCAGCCCTGAATACTCATTCGACGACCTCCGCGCGTTGCATGCTCTTGCGCACATTCCACGCATACCAGATAGCAGCGACTTGCAACACAAACACCAAAATCACGAACCCGCGCACCATCCAGATATGCCATCCTACTTGTAAACCCGCCGCTTCAATCGGTCGGGTGAACAGCTCGCCTGTTCGGAACGGGGTAATCACATTCTCCCAATACCAGAATCCGAGAATCGTCGCGAGAATGATGGGCGTGATATACTTGGCGCAGTAGTAGAAAAATCGCGGCACGCGCAGCAGTGCGCCCTGATGCATCTCGTGCCAGATTTTGTCCGCGCCGAAAATCCACATCAGAATAATCACCTCAATCAGCGCCATCAGCGGCGGACCGAAAGTGCCCGACCAGAAGTCGTAGACATCGATACCGCCCTTAATCCAGATGGCGAACTGCACGCCGATAAGCCAGAAGAGGGCAAGCGCCGCCACTGCACGCTTGCGCGTCAAGCCGAACTCGTCCTCCAGGAACGCGATAATCGGCTGGCACATCGCCACCACAGAGGTCATCGCCGCAAAGAAGAGCAGCAGGAACCACAAAAAGCCCAGCAGGTTGCCCGCAGGCAGGAACCCGAAGATAGCAGGCATCGACACGAACCCCAAGTAGAAGCTGCCCTTCGAGGCAATCAGTTGCGCCGCCGCCACCCCAAAAAACGCCGACGCCGCCGGCAACGCTATCGACGCGCCCAGCACCACCTCCGCGAAGCTGTTGGAGGCAGTGGTGGACAGCCCCGTGAGCGTCACATCATCGTTCTTGCGCAAGTAGGAGGCGTAGCACTGAATCGCGCCCATCCCCAAGCTGAGCGAGAAGAACACCTGCCCCGCCGCCGCCAGCCAAGTCTTCGAATCGAATAGAACAAACACCTCTCTGCCGTCGCGCTCGATGTACCATTTCGGCTCCCACAGGAACGCAATGCCGTTCATCACGCCGTACTCGTCCGAGACGGGATGCCCCAGCGTGAAGACTCGAATCATCAACACGACAGCTAACACAAAAAGCAACGGCATCGCGACTTTCGCCAGCGCCTCAATCCCGCCAGAGACGCCGCGCACCATCAGCCATAGCGTCAGGAAGTAGACCACTGCGAATACAGCAAGCGTGAAGACATCGGGAGACAGGAACACACTGCTCTCGGTTTCGCCAGAGTATTGCCCCAAAAAAGCGGCGTAGGGCGCAAGCACCGTGTTGGAAATCTGCTCGGTGGTCATCCCCTCTTGGAGTTGAGCGCGGTCGACTTGCGGAACCTGCCCCATCAGCGTTTTTAGGCTGTAGCCCAGCGTCCATGAGCCGAGATAGGAGTAGTAGAACAGGATTAGCGTTGGGATGAACAGCCCCAGCACGCCGAGATACTTGGCGATAGGGTGTCGCCACATCAGTTGGAACATCGCGGGTGTCGTGCCGTGTCCGCGCACGCCGCCGTAGCGTCCCATCGCCCACTCCAGCCACATTAGCGGGATTGCCATCAGCAGCAGGCAGATGAAGTAGGGGATGAGGAACGCGCCGCCGCCGTTCGCCGCCGCCTGCCCAGGAAAACGCAAAAAGTTGCCCAAGCCGATGGCGTTGCCTGCCATCGCCAGCACTAAGCCTATCCGTGTACCCCAATGCTCGCGTCCGCCGTTATTCGCCATGCCTTACCTCCATGTGTTGCATAACGCCCTAATTTCGCAACGCATCGCCGCTCTCCTGCTACTTCAGCAAGTTCGGATCGGTGGCGCGCTGTTCACGCACGCGCTGTTTGGGGCGCGAGTGCGCCCTAAGCTCGCTCAGCAGTGCATCGTACTCCGCACGCTCTACAGGAATGGCGACCGATTTCTCGCGCTTGCTGGAGAGGATGAGCGCGTTGATGATTTCCACCGTGCCTATCCCCTCCGCGCCCGGAGTAATCAGCGGCTCGTCGTACAGAACGGCGCGTGCGAAGTTTTGAATGAGCGCGGGCTGACCTTCCAGTGCGCCTTCAGGCGGGGGGGATAGGGGCGGCTCGATAGATTCTGCAGGGATGCCGTCCCACATGCCCTCGGCTTCGTAGGTGAACTGTCGGATGGAGTGCTTGAGTTGCCACACTTGCAGTTGACCGTCGTGCAGGCGCAGTTTGCCCCTGTCGCCGCAGATTTCGATGAGGTTCTCGCTGGGTTCCTCGTTGGTGGTGGCGTAGAGGTAGCCGTGCGCGCCATTCGGGTACTCCACGAGCGCGAAGGCTTCATCTTCGGTCTCGATTGCGTGCAGGACAGTGCGGGTCTGTCCCCACACACGGCTGGGCATCCCGCCGAGCCAGAGCCAGAGGTCGATGGAGTGTGGGGCTTGGTTGATAAGCACGCCGCCGCCCTCGCCTGCCCAAGTGGCGCGCCAGCCGCCCGAATCGTAGTAGGCTTGCGTGCGATACCAAGCCGTGATGAGCAGCGTGCGTCGCACTTCCCCCAGAACTCCCTGCTCGATGAGGCGTCGCGCGGCTTGCACCTCTGGACGGAAGCGGTGCTGGTAGCCTATCGCGAACTTCTTCTGGGCGCGCTGCGCCGCTGCTATCATTCGGTCGCCGTCGCTCACCGACACGCATAGCGGCTTCTCCACCAGCACATGCAGTCCGTGTTCAAACGCGCTGACGGCTACAGGAGCGTGGGCGTAGTGCGGCGTGGCGATGATGACGGCGTCCACCAGCCCGCTACGAAACATCTCCTCGTGATGCGTGAAAGCGGGCGCGCCATACTGCTCGCTCGCCGCCTGCGCACGGTCGGCATGCGTGTCGCACACGGCGGTCAACTCGGTTTCTGGCACGATTTCTTTGACGAAGCGGCAGTGTCCTAAGCCCATGCCGCCCATGCCCACGACGCCCACGCGCAAAGTCTGCATAAGACGGAAGTTCGCCAAGCCCTGCGCCGCTCCTGCTACCCTAACAGGCGCGCGGTGGGGCAGACCCCTCGTCAGGGCTTCACCTTACCGCTGGGTGAGTTCGCGCTCGGAAAGAGGCTAACCACTCAGGTAGATATCGGGTCCGAGCGGTGGGCACTCGAAGTTGTCCGCGCCGCGCTTGCGCAGATGCACGCCGTACCACACCACGAGGTCTTCATTTAGCGTGCGCTCGCCGTTCACATACTGCATGATGTCCGCGAACGCGCCCGAGCTGCCAATCATCTCCGTGCTGCGCGCCTTGAGAACCCACACATCGCCGTCTCCGATGTTGCGGTTCTCGAAGAAGCCGTCTTTCGGGTTAGGCACAATCTCGGCGGTGAAGCCCGTGCTGAGTTTGCGCACGCGCCAGCGAGGATTTCGGTTGGGCCAGCGCAGGCGCATCGCCTCGATACGGATGGGCTGCCAGCGCTCGCGCCGTGCGCCACGCGGCGAATCGGTCTCCTCTACCACCAAGCCGCCCACGCCATCCAGCGCAAAGTGGAGCCGCCAGTAGCCGTTGTGCAGTCGCCCGTAGCACACGCAGCCGCTGTCCGTGTAGCCGTACAGGAAGCGCGGCTTGATTATCCCTGCAAGATTGAACCGCCAGCCCGTGATGTACCGATACCAGCCTGCCGAGCATTCAGTGATGAGCAGGATTTCTTGACCGTCTGGCTCTTCATGAATACCCACGCCTCTGAAGCTGCCTGAGTCGTTGCCGTCATCACAGATAGTGACGGCGCGAGTATTCGGGTTCGCAAAGCGCAACCCGTTGCCCAAGTCTGTGCCCGTGCATTTGAAGCAGGTCTCATCGTAGAGCCAGTCGCGGTAGGGACCGCAGGCTCTACCATCGTAGAACACATTCAGCACAGGCATCCCACCGCGCTTTAGCACGAGGCGATTATTGTAGAACACATCGGCGATTTCCACGCCAGCGCCATAATTCTGCCCATCGCCTGTGCTGCCGCTGGGGCGGCGCACCAGCATGCGCCAGACAGGGTTGCTGGCGGGCCATGCGAGGGCTTGCCATGCGCTGCCCCCACTACCCGTACACCCACCACTTGAGGGCGGACCGCCGCACGCGGCGGGGAAGAAGTCGCTCGCTCCTGTGCCAAACGCCGCCACTCGCGCGTCGGTCATGTCGATCAAAAAGTGCCCAATCTCGCTCTCGCGCCCGCTTCCAGGGCGGAAATGGAGCAGCACCGACACCAGGCGATGGTCTGGCACGAAGTTGGGGAACGGGTCGATGCGTCCCCAGAGGCTTTCGGGCGCCGCTTCGGCAATCACTGGGGGCATTCCCGGCGAGCAGTAGGCGATTCCGCGCCGTAGCGGCTCGCCATACTTGGGGTCAGCCGCCAAAATTTGCACAGCGTCGTGGTACTCCGCCTCGCTGAAGTAGTCGGGCTGACCCTTAATCGGCGATACTTCCACGCGCTTGGGAGTCGGGAAGTCCGCCTCCACCTGGTAGCCGAGATTGTTGTCGTAGTCGTAAATCACCAGTACGGC
>CALGZO010000087.1 GCA_937934465.1 uncultured Fimbriimonadales bacterium
CCAACACCTACGACCCGCCACTCCTGCTCCAAGCCGAAGCCCGCCAACACACCGAAGGCGCAGTCCACATCTACGACACCACCCAACAGATGCGCCTCGTCGCCGTGATTGAGGTGCTTAGCCCCACCAACAAGGAACCCAACACGCAGGGACGCGCGCTCTATCTGCGCAAGCAAGCCGAAATCCTCAAAAGCGCGGTGCATCTGGTGGAGATTGACCTGTTGCGCGAGGGGGAATACACGCTGGCGGCGCCGTGGAGCCGTGTGCGCGAGCAGGTGGGGGTTGGCTGGCATTATATGGTGAGTATCAGTTGTGCGGACGACCCTGAGCATTATTGGTTGTATCCGCGCACGGTGCGAGAGCGTCTGCCTGTGTTTCCAGTGCCGTTGGTGGAGGGTCAGGTGGGTGTGGACTTGCAGGGGTTGGTGGAGCGTTGTTATGAGGATGGGAGTTATGGGGATGTGATTGACTACACGCAGCCTCCGCCGCCCCCGCCGTTCCGTGCAGACGACGAGGCGTGGATAGAGAGCCTCCTCAAAGAGCAAGGGCTACGGTCATAATCACAGCCCCGCGAGGGCAATCGGGTGGGCGTGCGCTACAACAGCGACAGTGTTGTCTGTGGCGTGAGCGTCGGCGCGGGCACAGGGTGGGACGGCGTGTTCATCGGCGCAGTGGACAATATCGTGCTGCGATTTCGCAACGGCGTCTCGCTGCATTTCAACTTCGAAGTGCGTCCAGCAGGCGATGTGAACGGCGACGGTATGGTGGATGACGCCGATTTGCTGCAGGTTCTCATGCTGTTTGGCGCGAGCTGTTCTGCATATTGTCCTTACGACCTCAACCGCGATGGTACCGTTGACGACGCCGACCTGCTGATTGTGCTGATGCACTTCGGAACAGGCGGCTAACAGACAGCACAGAAAATATGGAAGCAACCTTACTCCTTGCTCCGCTCGCTTGCGGGGAGAGGCAGCTGGTGAGGGTACAAATCTTGAGTTCACCACAGTATTGATGCATGATGATGCACTGCCCTTCGCAGCGTCGGCGTTCTCGCGGACGATACCCGACCCCATGGCGTCGGCGTCCACGCCGATATAGAATGCTTGGACAGGAATGTCCAAGCCACTGTAGCGTCGGCGCGGCTCGTCGGCAGGGACAGTGACGCTACAACAGGTGCGACGGCATTCCTGCCGTCGCGGGTTTGATTGGAGGGGACAGTGGTGCTGCGACGCCAAGAATGGCGTCGCACCAGCACGGCTCGTCGGCGGGGACGCCGACGCTACAGTGGGGGGCGTAGCGTCAGCGTCTCGCTGACGAAAATACGCCAACGCGACGCAGGTGTGCTTCGTCGGCGGGGACGCCGACGCTACGGGTTTGGTGCTTCGTCGGCGGGGACGCCGACGCGACGCTTTTACAGGTTCCCGCGCATCGCTTGCTCGCGCTCGATTGCCTCGAACAGCGCTTTGAAGTTGCCCTTGCCGAACCCACGCGAGCCGTGCCGCTCAATCACCTCGAAAAACAGCGTGGGGCGGTCTTGAACGGTCTTCGTGAAGGTCTGGAGCAGGTAGCCCTCTTCATCGCGATCCACCAGAATCCCCAGCTCGGCGATTGTGCGCAGGTCTTCCTCAATCGCGCCCACGCGGTCGGGCACTTCCTCGTAGTAGGTCTGGGGCACATAGATGAACTGCATTCCACGCGCCTTCAGGTGGCGCACCGTGCTGATGATGTCGTCGGTCTGCAGCGCGATGTGCTGCACGCCCGGTCCCGCGTTGTATTCCAGATACTCCTCGATTTGCGACTTGCGTCGCCCCTCCGCAGGCTCGTTGATGGGCAGCTTAATCTTCCCGCGCCCGTCCTGCACTACTTTGGACATCAGCGCGGAATACTCGGTGCTGATGTCGTCGTCCGAGAAGTGTACCAGCAGGTCGAATCCCATAATCTCGCGGTAGAAATCGACCCAGTGGTTCATCTTGCCCAGCTCCACATTCCCCACGATGTGATCGATCTCCTTGACGCCGATGGGTTCGCCGGGGATGAACAGCTCTTGGTAGCCGGGCATGAAGGTTCCCTTGTAGCGGTCGCGGTTCACGAACGAGTGCAGCACATCGCCGTAGGTATGGATGGCAGCGAGGTGGACTTCGCCGTCGTCGTCTTTGAGGACGGTCGGCTCCATCGCGCCTTGTGCGCCGCGGCGTACCGCCTGGCTGTAGGCGCGTTCCACATCGTCCACTTCGAAGGCGATGTCGCGCACACCGTCGCCGTGCTTGACCAGCCAGTGCGCCAGCGGATGGTCTTGCTTATAGGGTGCGGTCAGCACGAAGCGGATTTCCTGTTGTTGCAGCACATAGCTCGCCTCTTGTCGGTTGCCCGTCTCCAGTCCGGAGTAGGCGACCACATCGAATCCGAACAGCGTGCGGTAGTAGTAAGCCGCCTGCTTGGCGTTGCTCACGAAGAAGCGCACATGGTCGATGCGCCGAATCGGCATAATGTCTTGCATAGTTCCTGACCTCCTTCGTTGCAGGTGTGGGTAGTATACCCAAGGGCGAGGTACAATCGGCGCGTTGGTGAAACAGTTGGGTCAGCGGTTGGAGCGTGCGTGGTTGGCGTCGCCTGCGTGGTGGTTGCGTGGGTTGGCGTTGCTGTACGCGCTGGGCTGGCGCGCCTACGCAGGCGTCTATCGGTTGGGGCTGAAACGGCGGGCGGCGTTGCCAGTGCCAGTGATTGGCGTCGGCTCGCTGTGGGCGGGCGGCGTGGGGAAGACGCCCGTCACGATGGCTATCGCACGCCAGCTGGTGGAGTGGGGGGCGCACGCGGCGGTGTTGACGCACGGCTACGGCGGCAGCCGCTACCGACAGACGACGCTCATCGAGCCACGCGAGTATCCCGACCCTGCGCAGGTGGGCGACGAAGCCGCCGAGCTGCGACTCGCGCTGCCCGATGTGCCCATCGCGGTCGGCAAGCGGCGCACGCCGACAGCAATCGCCGCCCTCGAACGCTGGTCGCCCGATGCGCTGGTATTGGACGATGGGTTCCAGCACCTGCCGCTGGCGCGCACACTGGACTTGGTGTTGCTGCCTGCCGAGGCGCCGCTGGGCAACGGCTACTGCTTGCCTGCAGGTCCGCTGCGCGAGCCGCCGTCGGGCATCACACGCGCGTCGGGCGTCGTGCTGGTGAGCTACTCGTCGCGCCCATCGCCGCCTCAGCCGCCGATGCTGGAGCGCGTGGGCATCCCCATCTACACCGCATCGGTTGCTCCCGTCGCGCTGCTCGAACTCGCAACGGGCAATCGCTTGCCGTTAGGCGCGCTTCTGGGGCGTCCACTCACTCTGCTCTGTGGCGTCGCTCGCCCCGAACGGTTTCTCGCGACGGCGCAGTCGCTGGGCTACACGGTTGAGAGCGTCCACGCCTTCGCCGACCATCACGCCTACACACCCGACGAACTGCGCTTCACAGCGAACAAAACGGTACTCACCACCGCCAAAGACGCTGTGAAACTGCGCGCGCGCCTGCCCCACGCCTGCGACGCCTACGCCCTGCTCATCGAAGCTCGCTTGGACGACGCGCTGCAGCAACGCCTGCGCCAAAATCTTACAGGAACCGCGCCCGAACGCCGAAAATTATAACCGTATGGCGCTGATTACCTTAGACGATGTGCGCAACAACGAGACTGTGCGCACCTATATTCAGATGGCGAACCAGATGCTCTACGCGATGGGCTACACCGAGCATGGGCTGCGCCACTCGGGGCTGGTCGCCAACAACACGCGACGCCTGTGCCTGAAGTTGGGCTATACCGAGCGTCAAGCGGAGCTCGCCGCTATCGCAGGGTTTATGCACGATATCGGAAATGTGATTAACCGCAACAACCACGCGCAAACGGGCGCGGTGATTGCGTTCCAACTGCTGACGCAGATGGGTATGTCGCCCGATGAGATTGCGATTATCATCAGCGCGATTGGCAACCACGAGGAGACGACCGGGTTCCCGGTCAACTACGCGGCGTCCACGCTCATCCTCGCTGACAAATCGGATGTGCATTTCTCGCGCGTGCAGAACCCCAATCAGGGCGAGTTCGACATCCACGACCGCGTGAACTTCGCCACGCAACGCTCGCGCCTGCGCGTGATGCCCAAAGAACGACTCATCGAACTCAACTTGGAGATCGATACCAGCGTCGCGAGCCTGATGGAGTACTTCGAGATATTCTTGGATCGCATGGTGATGTGTCGCCGTGCGGCGGATGCGTTGGAGTGCCAGTTCCACCTGATGATTAACGGCGCGCCGATAGGGTAGCGGGTATTTGGGAGCTGATTGCCCTAACCCCTGCTCCCAGCGTATGGGAGAGGGCTTTCCGCGCGTGGTTCGTGCGCGACTGAGTAGACGCCTGCCTTTCCTGCGATGCAGGAGAGGGGCTGGGAGCGAGGGCAATTAAGGACTGGCTGCTCCTGAGATTGGCAGGAATCCCGTCTGTGCATGCGAATCATGAGTTGCGCAGGCGAGGAGGACTTTATGCAGAGACGAAAGAGCGTATTTGCGATTGCGTTTTTGGTACTGCTCGAACGCCCCACTCTGGCGATGATGATGTTTTTGCAGTACGCCATCTGGGGCACATGGTCGGTGGCGTTGGCGGGCTACTTAGAACAGGAGTTAGGCTTCACAGGCTGGGGTTTAGCGTTTATTTATAACGCGCTGCCGTTGATGAGCCTGATTGTGCCGTTCACGGCGGGTCAGATAGCCGATAGGTTCATGCCTGCGCAGCGTGCGTTGGCGCTGTTCCACCTGTTAGGCGGGGGTTTGCTGATAGCGCTCGCCTTCCAACGCGAACTCATACCGATGACCGCGCTGATGCTCGGCTACGCCTTCTTCTACGCGCCCACGCTTGCGCTGTCCAACTCGGTCGCGTTCCGCAACTTGAAAGACCCCGAGGTGGAGTTCGGTCCGATTCGCGTGTGGGGCACGATTGGCTGGATTGTGGCGAACCTTGGCGTGAGTTTCACACGGGCGCAGTTCGGCTCGCTGCAGTGGGGCGTAATCGATGTGTTTGCGTTGGCGGGAGTGATTTCGATGGTCGCTGCGCTGGCGTGTCTGGCTTTACCGCATACCCCGCCCGTGAAGGGGGCAACCGACCCGCTTGCCTTCACGAAAGCCTTTAGCCTGCTGCGCGACCCGAACTATCGCGTGTTCTTTATCATCGCGCTGATTGTGGCGACCGAGCTGCCGCTTTACTATGTGCTGACCTTCCCGTTCCTGCAGTCGGCGGGCGGCGTGGTGGGCATCACTGCGGAGAACCTACCCTCGTGGATGACAATCGCCCAGATAGCCGAAATATTCACGATTGCGTTTATGTTGCCCGCAGTGCTGCCCCTGTGGGGCGTTCGTAAGACGATGCTGATTGGCATCTTCGCGTGGCCCATGCGCTACGCTGTGTTCGCGTTGGCTTGGGCGTTCCATCAGACGGCGCCGTGGACGGTGTGGCTTGCAGTCGCTGCGCTTGCCCTGCACGGCTTCTGCTATGTGTTCTTCTTCGTGGTGGCGTTCATCTACACCGACAGCGTCGCGCCGAGCGATGTGCGCTCCTCGGCGCAGGCGTTAATTAATGTGGCGGTACTGGGCGTGGGCATGCTGCTCGGCGGTTTCTTTGCTGGCTGGCTGAAAGAATTCTTTACGGTGGAAGGCGTCACCAACTATACGCTGGTGTTCGCCGTGCCGACAGTGATTACCGTGCTGGCAGGCATCGCCTTCGCCGTGCTGTTCCGTGAGAAACCTGCAGGAGAAGTCGCGCCTCAGGCGAACTAAGTGGTATGAGCGAGCAGCCGAGTGTATTGCACTGGCGTGTGCATTTGGCGAAGCGTCAGCCCGAGCGGTTGCCCGTGGTGATGCTTGTGCTGATTGGTGTGCCGCTGCTGGGCATGTGGCTGATGGGGCACTGGATTTTCGCGCTGGTCGCGCTGTGGATGCTCTGGAGCGCGACGGCGGACTTCTTGCTGCCCATCCGCTACGAAGCCGACGCGGAGGGCGTGCGCCAGCGTGGCTGGTCGCCGCGCGTGATGCGCTGGGAAAAGGTCAAGCGCGTGGTGTGGGGCGAGGACGGCGTGCTGCTCAGTCCGTTCGCACGCCAGTCGCGCTTAAACGCCTATCGGGGCGTGTTTTTATGGTACGGCGACCACCGCGAGGCGGTCGAGAACTTCGTGCGCGCCCACTGCGCCCACGCACTTGGCGAAACCAAACCGAAAAAGAAGCGTCGCCGTAGCACGGACACCCCTGTCCGTGCCTAAGCAACACTGGTAGCACGGACACTCCTGTCCGTGCCTAAGCAACACTCGTAGCACGGGCATTCCTGTCCGTGCCTGACGCTTGGACTGAAGTCCAAGCCACCGTAGCACGGACATTCCTGTCCGTGCCTAAGCAACACTCGTAGCACGGACATTCCTGTCCGTGAACGGACCACGCTTGGACTAAAGTCCAAGCCACCGTAGCACGGACATTCCTGTCCGTGAACTGACCACGCTTGGACTAAAGTCCAAGCCACTGTAGCACGGACATTCCTGTCCGTGAACGGACCACGCTTGGACTAAAGTCCAAGCCACTGTAGCACGGACATTCCTGTCCGTGCCTAAGCAACACTCGTAGCACGGACATTCCTGTCCGTGCCTAAGCAACACTCGTAGCACGGACATTCCTGTCCGTGAACGAACTACGCTTGGACTAAAGTCCAAGCCACCGTAGCACGGACATTCCTGTCCGTGCCTAAGCAACACTCGTAGCACGGACATTCCTGTCCGTGAACGGACCACGCT